>NZ_JAWOWF010000192.1:0-919 GCF_033340295.1 Vibrio sp. 1401 | reverse complement strand
TGTCTGTTTGACGGTTCGATTCTATCTCTAACTCAGCAGCCGTAAGCGGGTTAGCTTCTAGCCATTTCGCATCAATGCTCAACGTCAGTTTATCACCTTCAGCCAATAGCTCGACTTGTGGTTCTAAGCTTGGGTTGCGGCGGTGGGTCAGTAGAACCGCAAGACGCAGCAAACGCAGCACGCGTTTGGCACTTGTTCCAGATATAGCATGTTGCTCTGGCAGTGAGCTTAGCTGCTCGCGGTAACGGCGTGCAATTTCACCAATAAAGAACTTCTGCGCACGTGTATAGCCTGGCAAATCGAGGTTTTGCAGTAAGTAAGCACTATGTTCACCGCCTTTTTTAAAGTCGATGGTTAGGCCAATTTCGTGCAATTTTGCTGTGGTTTCGAGCAGAACTTTACCTTGAGGCTCAGCAATCCACTCATCGCCACCGGCTTGCTCTAAAAGCTTACCAGCCAGCGTTGCCACTTGTTCACCATATTGGCAATCAAGCTGATAACGGCTTTGCACGCTACAAATGGTGCGAGCACGAATGTCATTTTGACGCAGCTCGTCGACCATTTCATAAACCAAGCCTTCACGCAGTGCGCCGCCCGCGAGTGTCATCGCATCGATTTCAAGTAACTCGAAAATCGCGATAAGAATAGACAGGCCGCTAGGGAAGACCAAGGCACGCTCAAGCGTTAAACCTTCGATGTCGAGCTCTTCCAAATGATCGGCTAGCATGGCTTGCTTTTGTAAACGCTTAAGTTTGGAGTGAGTAATTACTTCGTCCATACCCTGCGCCAGCATGATTTCTTGTAGCGCCTGAACGGTACCAGATGCACCTACGCACACATCCCAACCAAGATCGGTGTACTGTTCTAAGATTGGCTTGATGGTTTGCTTTGCGCCTTCAATCGCAGCTTCGAAGTTACG
>NZ_JAWOWF010000191.1:0-920 GCF_033340295.1 Vibrio sp. 1401 | reverse complement strand
AAGCTCTCTTATCTCGTGGATTCAACCGCAGCGCCTATCTGTATTCTGGTGCCGATTTCCACTTGGGCCATCTTCTTTAGCTCACTGCTAGAAGCAAACGGCGTCGCAGAAGCAGGTCAAGGCATTCAGACGTACATGCAAGCAATTCCTTACATGGCTTACGGCTGGGTAACCTTGGTCATTGTTTTACTCGTTGCGATGGAAAAAATCCCTGACCTCGGCGCAATGAAAAAAGCAGAAGAGCGTGCGAAGAATGGTCAAGTTCGTCCAGACGGCGCAACCGATGTGGACTTTGGTTCTGAAGTTTCTGCGCACACCAATCCGACAATGGGTCTGATCAACTTCCTTTTACCGATGATCGTCCTCGTTGCTGCCAGCTGGTACTTTGGTATCGACCTACTGGCGGGGGTTTTCGTCGCACTGATCTTCACCATTAGCTTCTACGGCGCACAAAAACTGATTTCGATGAACGATATGTTCGAAGCTGTTTATGATGGCATTAAGGTTATGCTACTGCCGCTTGCGACCGTTATTGGTGGTTTCATGTTGAAATCGGTCAACGACTCATTGGGCGTCACGCAGTATGTCATTGAGACCGTCAGCCCTTACCTGTCAGCGTCTTACTTCCCGGCGATTATCTTTATGATTACGGGCGCGTTGGTATTTGCAACGGCATCGTCTTGGGGAACGTTTGCAGTAGCGATGCCAATTGTTCTACCTTTGGGCGAACAGCTTGGTGTGCCTCTACACTTAACCGTTGCAGCGCTGCTTTCAGCATCAGCGGCAGGGAGCCACTCTTGTTTCTTTAGTGACTCAACCGTGTTATCTGCACAAGGTTCGGGCTGTACAGCAATGCAACACGCAACCACACAGTTTCCTTATGCGTTGATTGGTATTGTTGCAACCGCGATTTTCTTCTT
>NZ_JAWOWF010000190.1:0-921 GCF_033340295.1 Vibrio sp. 1401 | reverse complement strand
CTTAAACGACGCGGTACCGCGCCGCTGGCAGATTTGATTCGAGTGCATGCCTTGGCGATTGGTTCGCGTTCGCAAAACTCGTTTGATCGATTAGACGACATTAATGACGCCGGGATTCTGCCAAAAGGGCGAGGAATGGACTTGCGAGATGCGATGGAGCTTATCTATATGGTTCGAATCCGTCACCAAGCCTTGGATATTGAAAATGGCGACGAGCCGGATAACAACATCGAGCCAGAAAACCTCTCCGATTTTGAACGCCGTAATTTGAAAGATGCCTTCCAAATTCTCAGCAATGGGCAGAACTTCCTTAAGTTCCGTTATCAAGCAAATAAGAGCTTTAAGTGAGGTTTGGCATGATCAAAAAGCTATTTCAAAAGCCTGCGATTCAATGGCCAACCAAGTTTCAGCAAAAGTTGGAGCTCGTCAGTGATGAAAATCTTGTCGCCTTTTACGGCAGCGAATTACCAGCGCCCAATACCCCCATTTCAGAGGTTGAATTTGTCGCGTTGGATTTCGAAACGACGGGGCTCAATCCCGAAAAACACGACATTATTACTATCGGTTTAGTACCTTTCAATCTGAGACGTATTTTTCTGCGCGATGCTCGACATTGGAAAGTAAGGCCTCAGAAAAAGTTGGATGAAGATTCCGTTATCATCCACGGTATCACTCACAGCGAATTGATTGATGCGCCAGATCTGAGCGATATTTTGGGTGAGTTGCTGCCTTGCTTAAGCGGCAAAATGATCGTTGTGCATTACCGTCGAATCGAGAGAGAATTCTTGGATGAAGCGCTGAAAGCGCGCATAGGGGAAGGGATTGAATTTCCCGTGTTAGACACGCTACAAATCGAAGAGAACATCCAAAAGAGAAGCGCTGGCGGCATTTGGAATCGCCTGAAAGGAAAGAGACCAGAGT
>NZ_JAWOWF010000189.1:0-921 GCF_033340295.1 Vibrio sp. 1401 | reverse complement strand
AGGTCGCGAACGTGCTCACCAAATATCTTTACAAACCAATCAATGTTCAACGTGATGTTGGTAATGACTTTTCGACCGTCCTTGATGGCCGGAATAATATGATATGCGACAGCTTCATAAGTTTTGCCGCCTCCTGGTCTCCCTGCTATTGCGTAAATCATGAGCCTAACCTCGTAAACGGAATCAGTTGAAGCAACAAACGAATAGTGATTGCAGCAAGGATAATTGATAAACACTGAGGAACACCGACCGCAGCAAAAACCCAAGAGACAGTTGGAGGAATCGAAGTCATATACTGGCTCATATCAACAGGTGCAAAGAGAGCGAAAATGCCAGCAATCAGCGAATTAGCCGCTTCCATAACTTGCTCAACAATCCAAAAAAACAAATCCTTGAGCATGTCAAAAAGAGATAACAAGAGCTGGTACAAAAACACCAAAAGCTTGTTAAACAAATCAACTAACCAGTCCATATTAACCTCCGAAAATGATTCGACGCGCCGCAAAAATGGACGTCATGATGAGAACCGAACGAACAAAACCAAAAACCCAATCAAAGCTAATATGCTCCTCGAAACTGAAGTCACCGAAGAACGGAACCGGAAGAACAAACGAAGGACGTTGAGCATTGGACAAGTCCAAATTACCGAAAGAGCTAACAAAATTATCTATGGTGTTTACTTTCAAATCATTGAGCTGACCAGAAACCAAGCCACCTAACCCCTCAGGATATTTAGATTCATAAAAACCAGTACACGTACCCGTCTCAATACAAGTGCCACCAATGCCAGCGCCAGACGTATCCGTATTAGCAATGCCATCTAACGTGTCTGAAATACCAGCAACATCCTCCGCGATGCCATCCATTGCACCTGCAATTTTCTCAACATCATCACCAACACCATTAATCGCATTGGTATTC
>NZ_JAWOWF010000188.1:0-925 GCF_033340295.1 Vibrio sp. 1401 | reverse complement strand
ACCTAGATTCCCCACCAAAATAACTTTGTTAATTCCACGGCTGGCCATGATGTGCTCCGTTTCACTCTGGATCTGTATATTAATTTTAGCGCAATAGAATACACGCTTTGATGTTTTGGTTAAAGCCCAATGCCATTGTGTTCGATCACGCCCTACGCTAGAACCAAAATCTCAGTTCAACTTTCATATGTAGCATTTTTGATTCGCGTTGCAGACTTCATTCGTGAACCTTTGAATCTCAACGCATTTATTCACCAAAGCTATAGCTCTCCCCATACTTTAATGCCAACTTACGGCCTCTACTGAACCTTGGGAGATTTGAACACGTGAGAAAGTCGGCTTACGCAAGAAAGCTATTTCTGATTAGTATGGAAGACGATGCTGCGCAGAAAGTCGCATCATTAGAAAAGTACATCGATATGAGCATTCCTGTAATCTCAACCGATGCCCTAATGGAAGCGAAACCCGAACATCGAAATAAAATTCTACTCATTGACTTCAGTGAACATAAATCACTCGTTCAATCGATTAAAAACCTGCCATTGGTTTGGAAGAACTTTGAGACGGTCGTGTTCAACGTTCCAAAACGCCTCACTACGGATGAACTGCTCGCCTTCGGTCAATTAAAAGGCTTGTTTTACAGCGAAGATTCTTTAGAACAAGTAGGCGAAGGACTGAAAGGCATTGTCAACGGGCAAAACTGGCTACCACGCAACGTAACCAGCCAACTGCTGCACTACTATCGAAATGTGATAAATACCCACACCGCGCCAGCAACCGTCGATCTCACCATTCGCGAACTGCAAGTGCTGCGTTGTCTGCAAGCAGGGGCATCGAATAGCCAGATGGCAGAAGAACTGTTTGTTAGCGAATTTACGATCAAGTCGCACCTGTATCAGATCTTCAAAAAGCTCTCGGTGAAAAA
>NZ_JAWOWF010000187.1:0-927 GCF_033340295.1 Vibrio sp. 1401 | reverse complement strand
CAAGTAGATGACAATGGACATCATCATGCCCCGAATTCCTAGCGTTGAACCAATGAGAATGTCCCACAATAAGCCCAACACTAACGCCGTGCCGACGTTTACTCGATGCGGCAATGCCAGCACCCAATAACACGTCACCAAAAATAGCCATGAAGGACGAAGTAGGTCCAATACACCTGGCCAAGGAATGGTTTGCAGTACTAGCGCAACGAAGAAACTAACACCAATCACCATTCTGCTACGCAATACATTACTGGCCATTAGTTACCTCTTGTTCTTGCTCTAACCCGTCATTCGCGTTGGATTGCAGTACTTTGTGCTGACGATCTTCGTTTGGCCAGATCAACAGCAAGTATCGTAGACGATCAAACTCCACTACAGGTTCGGCTTTGATCGATGCAAACTCTTGACGAGTATCGTGATCCACATTCGTGACCGTCGCCACAGGGTAGCCTTCAGGGTAAATGCCTCCCAGACCAGATGTCACAAGTAAATCACCGACTTGAATATCTGTACTGGTTGGAATGTGTTCCAGTTGGATTTCATCCATTTCACCATTACCTGATGCAATCACTCGAATGTCATTACGAATGACCTGAACTGGAATGGCATTTTTTGCATCTGTCAGTAGCAATACCCGCGCATTGTGCGCCGCAACAAACGTAACCTGACCGACAATACCTTTTTCGTTAATAACGGGCTGACCAACGTACACACCGTCAATTTGGCCTTTATCAATCACCACTTGATGACGATAAGGTGAAGTATCCACCGCCATTACTTCGGTCACGACCTTCTTCTCATCACGAACAAAAGACGAGCCAAGCAGCTTACGCAAGCGTTGGTTCTCTTCTTTATATTGGTCGAGCAAGATCAATTCGCTTTTTAGACGAAGCACTTCGCGCTTTAAGTTGCGATTGCCTTCTA
>NZ_JAWOWF010000186.1:0-927 GCF_033340295.1 Vibrio sp. 1401 | reverse complement strand
AATAGGAACGATGATGAAACAGATTTCAACGAAGTCGATAAAGAAGCCCAGAATCAAAATCACAATCATCGTAATGATCAAGAAGCCCCACTTCTCACCCGGGATCTGCAACATCCATTCTTCGACCAAATAGTCACCGCCTGTATACGTAAACGCCATCGAGAACGCCGTCGCACCCAGCAAAATCGCGAACACCATCGCGGTCACTTTAACCGTCTCTTTCGACGCATCGTAGACCATTGACCAACTCAATTGCTTGTACAGTACGGCGAGAACAATCGCCCCAGCCCCGCCCAGTGCTGCCGATTCCGTTGGCGTTGCAACACCGGCGAAGATGGATCCCAACACAACAATGATCAACGCCAATGGTGGTAATACAGCTTTCAGAGCCTTAATCACTTCTTCCCTACGGCTGAGTGACTCATCACGTTCAATCGGCTGCGCTGCTTCAGGGTTAAGCTTGGCGTAAATAAGGATGTAAACAACGTATGTACCCACTAGCGCGATACCCGGCCACACGGCCGCTTGGAACAAATCTCCCACTGGCACGCCAAGCACATCGCCGAGCAAAATGAGTACGATGGAAGGTGGAATAATTTGCCCCAACGTACCTGAAGCACAAATGGTTCCGCACGCGAGGCCTTTGTCATAGTTGTATTTGAGCATCACAGGCAGAGAGATCAACCCCATGGCCACCACAGATGCTCCCACTACGCCAGTCGATGCCGCAAGTAGAGCGCCCACCAGCACCGTCGAAATTGCGATGCCGCCACGGACGCCACCAAACAGACGCCCCATCGATTCCAGCAGCTGCTCTGCTAGCTTCGTTTTTTGCAGCACGAGCCCCATGAAAACAAACAGCGGTACAGCCATCAGCACCGTGTTTTCCATGATGGATTGAATTCGATATGGCATGAAGGCAAACAT
>NZ_JAWOWF010000185.1:0-929 GCF_033340295.1 Vibrio sp. 1401 | reverse complement strand
AGTAACAAGCAAGATGAATGCAAATTAACGCTTTGAATTTAAAGTGATATTTTGACTTTTTTGAGCGTCGATTGGTCATCGGCGCTCAAACATTTATAAATAACGTGGCCTTCTGCTCAAATTTTCTTTTTGATCCACTTGTCAGCATTCCCTTATCCTTTCATTTCTGTACCATTCATTCACTTAATTTATATCTAATGCGTAAATAACCATCAGGTAACCGCTCATTAAATTGATGGGTATCTGAGTTCGTTTTACGCATGGTGAATTGAAAAGATGGAGCCGTACTTTGAAATTCCACACCTTTGCCTTGACCATGCTGACTGCACTTGTTGCCGTAAACAGTATGGCAACGACCCCACCATCGCCAATTTGGCATCCGATCACGCTGAGTGACGGAAGCAATAGCGAGGCGATTTTACGCGGAACTGCTGATTTCCATTGGTTTGAAGACAAACAAGGCAATGCCTTGATTCAGGAAGATGGCGTTTGGTTTTTTGCTCAGATCCAGCGTAATTCAGACATCCCTGAGTTGCTCTCGACTGGTATTGAGAAACCCCAATCCAGTGATGCGCCTGATTCAGCGAAGTTTCGTCCTGACGTGCAAGTTAAGCCGGAGCTGTCTTCGTTAAAAGCGATTGAACCTATGGCTCGCCAAAACTTATTGCGCACGGCACAAGGTTATCAGGCGATGAGCAGCTCGAGCGTGAAACAGCAGCCTTTGTTGGTTGTGCAGGTTTCTTTTAACGATCAAGCGATGGTGCACAATTTCGAGCAACGTGTTTTCGACACGAATGGCCAAAGCGTTGTGGATTACTTTGATAAAAACTCTCAAGGTAAATTTAAAGTCGTCCCAGCTATCGAGAGTTACGGCACCGCGAATGATGGTGTGATCAATGTGTCCGTGGCACAAAGCCACCCAAATTGTC
>NZ_JAWOWF010000184.1:0-930 GCF_033340295.1 Vibrio sp. 1401 | reverse complement strand
AAGAAAACCAAGGAAAAACCGAGGCTAAACATTTGAGTGGCTTCAGAGCCAGTAACCTGAGTGAAATCCATAAGCGAACCGTATTCTTGAGCCGTAACCATGACGTAACCGCTACAAGAAGCAGCATCAACTTCAGGAACGACAGCAATAAAACCGTCAGCGTTTGGAAGTGCGCACACAGGCATAATTAAAAACCTTACTTAGCTTTATCAGAGACAGGATTGTCGAACAGGCTGCGAATGACTTTGAAATCGCAAACCAAGTTACGGCGAGGGTCTTCTGGGTCAGGTTCGTATTCGAACTCAACAAGAGCGGGACACATCGTTGTTTCGAATTTAGCGAGAAGTGCATCGTTTGGCGCGAATGGAACCTCAACAGATTCAATGCCAAACGCAATTTGAGAGCCGTTTTCGTTTTCCCAAGGCTTGAGTGCCTTACCAGCAAACAAACGACCAATTTCATATTTTTTACCAGATTGCTTACCAACACCTTTTGAGTAAGTGCCACCTGTTAGAACGTAACGAACAGCCATGCTAATTCTCCATTATCTCTTTGATTATGTGTTTGTATGTGTCAGGCAAGTTGAGCAAATCACCTTGCGTTTCCTCGGATATGAGAAGTCCGAAAACTTTCTCCAAATCACCATCCAAGTACTTAGCAATATCCGCTAACGTACGACCGACTTGTCGACGAGCCCAACGAATACGCCCGTGCATATCGAGCGCAACTTGTTTCTTTTTTGTGACCACCTTTACAGGCGAACTTGCAACGATTGAAGCGCTATAAGCACAAATACCAGCAAAATAACCACTAATATTTAGCAGCACATCAACCGTCATATCTTTCAATTCACACTCACTTCGAAACCAAAACATATCGAGACCGAGTTGGGCTGCCTTGTTATAGATTCGCCAGTAAATGCGAGACGAG
>NZ_JAWOWF010000183.1:0-931 GCF_033340295.1 Vibrio sp. 1401 | reverse complement strand
TGACCATATGGTTCATAACTGTGTTGAAGAATTTGGCCCAAACAGTGCGGCAGAATGTAATGCAACGGGTGATCACCAGATCAACTCTTATCAAGATCCTGCCTACGATGCCTCGATGTTTGCAGAAAACTTGTCAGTACTAGAAAAATATTTGCCGAACATCACGAGCTACCCAAACTATAAAGCGAATGAGTTTGCTCGTTTGCCATATACCAATGGTTGGCGCGTCACTAAAGACTTCAAAGCAGACGGCTTATGTGCCACGTCCGATGATCTTAAACCTTGGGAGCCTGGCTATTCATGTGATACGGCAAACCCATCCAACAGTGTAAAAGCAGCCATCGCGGTTCAAAATATCCTAGCGAATAATGGCTATCAAACTCACGGTTGGGATGTGGATTGGGCCCCTGAAAACTGGGGCATTGCGATGCCAGCAAACAGCCTTACAGAAGCTGAACCATTCCTTGGGTATGTCGATTCCGCGCTAAATACTTGTGCGCCTACGACAATTAACCCTATCAACTCCAAAGCGCAAGAGTTCCCATGTGGTACACCTTTGCATGCCGATAAAGTTATTGTGCTAACTCACGAGTTCCTGTTTGAAGACGGTAAACGTGGCATGGGTGCAACTCAAAACCTACCGAAGCTCGCGAAGTTTATCCAGCTAGCCAAACAGGCTGGTTATGTCTTCGATACCATGGATAACTACACACCGAACTGGCAAGTTGGTAACAACTACAGCGCCGGCGACTACGTTCTACACCTCGGTACGGTATATCAAGCAGTAACAAGCCATACAGCGCAACAAGATTGGGCGCCATCACCAACATCTAGCTTGTGGACGAATGCGGATCCAGCAACTAATTGGACTCAGAATGTTTCATACAAACAAGGCGATGTGGTGACTTACCAAGGTTTGCGTTACCTAGTT
>NZ_JAWOWF010000182.1:0-932 GCF_033340295.1 Vibrio sp. 1401 | reverse complement strand
ATACCAAGCATCGCCTCTTTTAAATCATCGGCGTACTCGGAAGTGTGTGGATTAGTGGAAAATTTATGATGCATGGAGAGCACCACATTATTTTGGACATCCACTTCGATGCTTAAAGGCGTTTCCTGACCGTATTGGCGTCTGTCTTTTTCCATGCTGTAGATAAAGTGCGAAGCCTGAGATATCAGCTGGAATCCCTGTATGTTGCTTACGGTTTGATTGAGATAATCGACTCGCACCGAATTGGCATAAAACTGGTGGATCGCAAAAGCAACGATCACCACTGCGGGTAATAACGCTAACAACGCTAAACGTGTTTTGATTGATAATCTCAGCATCCATCTTTCCATGTGTTACGAACGCCTACTGATTTAATACTAGACTAGTTTCACACATTAATAATGGATATTAATGAGTTAAAAAACACTCGCATTTCACCTAGTAACACTAGGGATATAGGGTTACGGCGGGTTTAGGTGCCTGTTTTAAACTGTGATTCAAAGCAAGTTTTTTGATCATCAAAAAATGCCCTAAACGCTCAAATCCAAGTCATACCTAAGCAGCAAAATGTAAAACAGACATTTATCATTTGAATGTTTACCACACCCGTTGTCTTATCGAGTGAGATCACACTAATTTAGAAATGAATCGAGGGCATTTACATTTAGATTTTGAAGCTATTCGTTATCGTTACAAAAAAAGTCAGCAAGTTATTAAAAGTCAATAGTACAAACACCCCGCTTTAGTCACATTAATCAACCAGAAATAATGCCCTACTTAGCAGTTTTAACTGGTATTAATTTTCCTAGCAGAATAAGAACTCTCACCTTAGAATTCGCACACATAATTATTACAACCCGATTACATAACCCACCAAACTCCACACTCTACCGTTGAGGTAACAGTAGTGAGTATGGTTAGCCCTCAAAACG
>NZ_JAWOWF010000181.1:0-932 GCF_033340295.1 Vibrio sp. 1401 | reverse complement strand
CTGATATCGACTCACTTCTTCCCTGGAACTTCTCCCACACATAAAAAAGCGCCCGTGTGTTCATGGGGCGCTTACAATTAAGCAGTTATCACAAACAAGACATTTATTGAATAGCGAGCATGGTTGCCCTTCCACATAGTTTGGTAAGTTACGAATAAACTCTGGTGGGTCCATTACGTTGACACAGGCAACTAATCCCGTACTTACTGTGGTAATAGGTATCTCTTCCGGCTTGTTTTTATCAGTATGTTTATTGGCCTTTTTTGGGGACGTTATACATTTTGAATGAATTTTCTTTAGGGCTTCATTGACCTTTTTTCTAGCAAAGCGATCAAAGTCCATTCGATCAAGATAATCAATTGTGGTTGTAATTGAACGGTGACCTAATAACAGCTGCATCTCTCGAATTGATACACCGGCCTCTATGTGTTCGGAAACAAATGTAGCTCTAAATTTTGATATATTAACTTCCAGAAAATCGCCGTTGTCATCTCTAAGGTTGTGATTTTTCACAAACCGAACAGCTGACGCATTGTCAAAACTACGCTCATCACGAAAGCTACGGATTGAGATTATTTTTCGACTCTTGTGCCTAAATATGAATAATCTGTTGATATTAGATTCTGATGCATATTTTCGAAAAGGTTCTGTGAGTTTCGTAACTTTATCAAAGATCCATCGGACTTCTTGACCCTGTTTAATTGTCATCCACTGTATTTCCGCATCAATCAGGTCTAAGTGAAGCCTTTTTTGACCTAATGATCTGACTTTCCAATAGCGAATACAGGGCTTTCCGGTTGCTGGGTGATTCCATACAAAGTCATCTATCTCGAGATCAACGATTGCCTCTCTATTCGGCTTTGTTGCGTAATTCGGACAGAAAACCAAGTCGTCCGAAATTGAATAATTATTAAACAATATACTGAGTTTCA
>NZ_JAWOWF010000180.1:0-935 GCF_033340295.1 Vibrio sp. 1401 | reverse complement strand
AGTACAAGTCATCCTACATGCTGACCAATCACTAGAAGTGATCGATGATGGTCGAGGCATGTCTGTTGATATCCACCCTGAAGAGAAAGTATCTGGTGTTGAGCTGATCTTATGTAAGCTCCATGCGGGTGGTAAATTCTCCAACAAAAACTACCAGTTTTCAGGTGGTTTGCACGGTGTAGGTATCTCAGTAGTAAACGCGCTGTCTAAGCGAGTTGAAGTGACGGTACGTCGTGATGGTCAAGTGTACGAAATTGCTTTTGAGCACGGTGACAAAGTATCAGACCTTACTGTAACGGGCACATGTGGTCGCCGCAATCGCGGTACTAGCGTGCACTTTTGGCCGGATGCGAAGTATTTCGATTCAGCTAACTTCTCTGTAACTCGTTTGGTGAACAACCTACGAGCGAAAGCGGTACTTTGCCCAGGGCTAGAAATTACGTTTACCGATAAAGTAAACAACAAAGACTACCAGTGGTACTACGAAGATGGTTTGAAAGACTATCTAGCCGAAGGCGTAAAAGGTTACCCAGTACTACCAGAAGAACCGTTTACTGGGGAGTTTTCTGCAGACACAGAAGCAGCAAACTGGGCAGTAATCTGGCAGCCAGAAGGCGGCGAGATGATCACCGAAAGTTACGTGAACCTTATCCCAACAGCTCAGGGTGGTACACACGTAAATGGTCTTCGCCAAGGTTTGTTGGATGCGATGCGTGAGTTCTGTGAATTCCGCAACTTGCTACCACGTGGTGTGAAGCTAACGGGCGATGATGTTTTCGACCGTTGTTCGTACGTGTTGTCGGTTAAGATCCAAGATCCACAGTTTGCTGGTCAGACTAAAGAGCGTCTCTCTTCGCGTCAAACCGCTGCGTTTGTCTCTGGTGTGGTAAAAGATGCATTCAGTCTGTGGCTAAACGAAAAGCCTCAACTTGCAG
>NZ_JAWOWF010000179.1:0-936 GCF_033340295.1 Vibrio sp. 1401 | reverse complement strand
TACACGAATGCATTTAAAACGGGAGTCAATCAACGGCAAAAACCTTTAAAACTCATTTCACGCTCTCTGTCTATGTCTAATCTCGCTTCGTGCTGTAATGCTTTTCCAACCGCTGAAGCTGAACGTTCAAGCCGTTCACTTGCTCGCTCAATCTGCTCACTTGCTGACACAACGTGGCGTTCTCTTTCAAAGTAGTGTTGAACATTTTCTCTAAATCCTTGTAAGCGTTCGCAAAGGCTTTGTGTTGCGCCTCGTGCTGCTGTTGTAATTGCTCGAAGGCGTTCAATAGCTGTTTCTCTAACTCCGTCATGCTCTAATATCCCTCCGGTATAAACATCGATCGGTCGTCGCTTTTTCTCGTCCAACCCTTCCCATCCTTGGCGACCGCTATACAAATCCTCTCTCCGCATTGGCTCAACTGAATCTTTCCGCCCTTCAATTCGAGCTGTTTTATCGTGGCACTCTGCTGATTGATCTCTAATTGGTTCGCTAGAATCATGCTCCCTTGCCACCAAATCACGCTTGAGCACGCCACTATCACGAGAAAGATAGTCAACCCTAGCCACGCCCAACTTTTCAGCACTAACACGCTCATGCGTCGATTCTGGGCGTTTATATCGCCTTTGATTTTCTGCTCGCTTGATCTCAACGCCTGTTCGATAACCCTCACGTGCCTCTCGAATTCGCTCTTGAGATGCTGCTCTGTATCGAGCGCTTGCTGCTTCGATTTCTTCTCGAAGTCCTGCGCCAAATCTAAAATCTTGCTCATACATCATGCCCTTTAATCGGATGTTTCTACCGCCTTCAGGATCGGCGATAGAGAGACTTTTTGAAGTCTGCCTCACTACTTGAAAACCAGAACGCTCTAAAACCTCAACAACCTGCGTTCGATCTTGAATGTCACCGTTCTGTGCCAACGAAAGCAAACCGTCTGTG
>NZ_JAWOWF010000178.1:0-937 GCF_033340295.1 Vibrio sp. 1401 | reverse complement strand
AAATACTCAGAACTTGACGGCAAAATATTAGTTGGAGCGTTAAAGCTCACTCATATCAATGTCGTCAGCATTAACGATGGCAAGCTCACAGAATCGCAACGCTTACTGGAAAAGCTTGGAGAACGAATCAGAGATATCACAATAAGCCCCGATGGCTATATCTACTTTTCGACCGACAGCGGCAAAATCTTCCGCTTAACAGAGCAATAAGAACTGTGCAGCGCTTTTTCGATTTGTGATGCATCAATGATTTATTTTCGTACAACTTAGCCAGAAGAATCTAAACTTAACAATAACCTTTTGTTTTTATAACGATAGTTTGGTTAAGTTGTACGAGGCCACTATGATTCCCTTCCCACTAGAACTTGAAAGAATAAAAGCCGTCATTTTCGATTTAGACAACACGCTCGTCAGTTCAGATATGAACTTTCAAGATCTTCGTCAGCAACTCGGTTGCCCTCAAACAGAAGATTTATTGGATTTCGTAGAGCGCATCGATCACCCGCATCACAAAGAGCATGCACATAATGTCATTTTTGACCACGAGATTTCCGATGCTGAACAATCTAGCCCGATGATTGGTTGTCATGAATTGCTGAACTACTTGAAGAAAAAAGCGATTAAAACCGCCATCGTGACGCGAAACTGCCTAATTGCGACACAAAGAAAATTGGAACATAACCAAATCACCGTTGAGCAAGTGATCACGCGTGAATGTTATCCACCAAAACCCGATCCTTTATCGCTACAAGTACTCGCCAAGGAGTGGCGTTTGATGCCAAATGAAGTGCTGTATGTCGGTGACTTCCTTTACGATTTACAAGCTGCGTACAATGCACAAATGCCGTCTTGTTTAGTGCATCACGGCATCACCGAACAATTTCAAAATTCGGCATCACTTGCGGTGAGAGAACTGTCCGATTTGCTGGCGTACTTT
>NZ_JAWOWF010000177.1:0-939 GCF_033340295.1 Vibrio sp. 1401 | reverse complement strand
CTTAGAGTTGGGTAATGATGCGATTACCTTCCATGCTCGTTTTAGTGGCCGACCACACTCAGTGATCGTGCCAGTGTATGCAGTTCAAGCGATTTATGCTCGTGAAAACGGTGCTGGAACAATGTTTGAACCAGAAGAAGCGTACACGCACATCGAAGAAGAAACGATTGAAGAAGAAGATTTGTCACCATCTTTTAAGGCGGTGACGGAAGAAACTTCTGAGGAGATTGGTGCAGAATCCCAAGAGGAAGAAGCTCCTCGTCCTAAAGGTCGACCAAGCTTAAGAGTGATTAAGTAAATAAAAAGCAGCGTTAACGCTGCTTTTTTTATACTTCGGTTTCAAGTTTTTCAATATCGTTTAGTCACTGATGGTAAACGTTTCGACATCTGGATCACTATCATCTTGTGTCTGTGTCTGTGTCTGTGTCTGTGTTGTCACACCGTCGCTAGGTAAATCGACTTTAACTGGTTCTGCGTCTCCGTATTGGAACCCTTTGATCACCTGTTTTACGCCAGAGATATTGCGCGAAATCTCCGTCGCGCGTTCACCTTGCTGAGCGGTTACATAGCCAAACAAAAATACGTCACCATCCTCTGTAATGACTTTGACTTTCACGCCATTGAGGTCCGAGTCGGTTAATAGAGCCGATTTTACCTTGGTTGTGATCCAGCTGTCGTTGCTGATTTGCGTCACGCTCAATGGCTCTTTAGCCTTAATTTGATTATGAATGGTTTTGACGCCATCAATAGCTCTAGCTCGTTGCTCAATTTGATTAATCAAATCTTGAGTTGGAGCTTGGCCCATTAAAACAACCGTACCATTGTACGAGCTCGCAACAACTCGAACATGCCCTTTAAATGGTTCTTTATTACCGATCGCTGCGACTTCAAATTCAATATTGTTGTCTTGCCAGATCTGCTTCGTGGTGCGAGTGTCTG
>NZ_JAWOWF010000176.1:0-939 GCF_033340295.1 Vibrio sp. 1401 | reverse complement strand
AACGCGATTTAGCAATGGCATTTTCTCGTGTAACTGAAGGTGCTGCACTCGCTGGTTACAAATGGCTTGGCCGTGGTGACAAAAACGCAGCCGATGGCGCTGCTGTTGAAGTTATGCGCACTCTACTGAACAAAACAGACATCAGTGGTGAAATTGTCATTGGTGAAGGTGAAATCGATGATGCTCCAATGCTATACATCGGTGAGAAAGTTGGTCTAGGTGGCGATGAAGTGGATATCGCTGTTGACCCTATTGAAGGCACACGCATGACCGCAATGGGTCAATCGAACGCATTGGCAGTGCTTGCCGCGGGTGAAAAAGGCAGCTTTTTAAAAGCACCTGACATGTACGTGGTTACACTGGTTGTTGGCCCGGGTGCGAAAGGCGTGATCGATCTAGAAAAGCCGTTGAAAGAAAACCTAGAAAACGTTGCTGGTGCGCTAAATAAAACGCTGGACACTCTGGTTGTCATCACTCTAGCAAAACCTCGCCACGATGATGTGATAGCAGAAATGCAGGCGATGGGTGTGCGTGTCTTCGCGGTGCCAGATGGCGACGTTGCAGCTTCCATCCTAACGTGTATGCCAGATAGTGAAGTGGACCTCATGTACTGCATTGGCGGTGCACCAGAGGGGGTGGTATCCGCAGCGGTGATTCGCGCACTTGATGGTGACATGCATGGCCGTCTTCTACCTCGCCACGAAGTGAAAGGCGACACAGAAGAAAACCGTATTTACGGCGCGGCTGAACTACAACGTTGTGAAGAAATGGGCGTAAAAGCCAACGTCGTCCTAAAAATGGAAGACATGGCGCGCAGCGACAACGTCGTCTTCTCAGCAACAGGCATTACAAAAGGTGACTTGCTAGAGGGGATTTCTCGCCAAGGTAATATTGCGACAACAGAGACGCTACTCGTGCGAGGCCGTTGCCGTACCATTC
>NZ_JAWOWF010000175.1:0-940 GCF_033340295.1 Vibrio sp. 1401 | reverse complement strand
AACCGTATCTAAGTGGACCTTCAAACCCAAAATGGTTGACGGTAAAGCGGTTAGCTCTCGCCTTTCTCAAGAAATTGAGTTCTCTACAAACTAAGGAGTCATACGTATGAAAGCATATACCAAACTGTTGGCTTCTCTAGTGTTATTGTCAGGCGCGTATGGCGCGCCTGGTTTTGCCAACACTCCGGAGTTGTCAGACAAAACGTTTCGAACGGTAAACAAAGTTCAGGAACTCATTGCTACAGAAAAGTACGCTGATGCCCTTTCTAAATTGAACTCAGCATTAAGTAGTACAAGCAAAAAACAATATGACCGTGCAGTCTTACTGCAACAGATGGGCTTTTTGTACTCTCTGCAAGATGACTACCCGAAAGCAGCAAAGTATTTTGCTGATGCGTTAAGTTTAAACGCACTTCCAGTGCCTGTGGCCCAGCAAGTTCGTTATAGCTTGGCGCAGCTTTACTTAGCCGAAGGGCAATTTAAAAAATCAGTAGCAACCATGAATGAGTGGTTCAAAATTGCAGAAACCACCGAAGAAAAGCCACAAGCGCATGCATACATCACTCTAGCGAGTGCTTATGTTCAGCTAGAAGATTACAAAAACGCGATTCCACCAGCTAAGCAAGCAATCGCTATGAGTAAAGAACCTAGTGAATCTTGGTATCAGCTACTGATGTCTGCGCATTATGAACTTAAGCAGTTCAAGAGCGTTGCGGGTGTATTGAAAATATTAACCACTAAATATCCAAAAAATAAGCGTTACTGGACTCAATTGTCTGGTATTTACATGGAGTTAAATCAAGAGCGCAATGCCCTTTCAACACTAGAAATGGCTCATAAATTGGGCCTATTAGAAGGTGAGAAAGAATACCTGCGTTTAGTAAACTCCCAAGCTTATCAAGGGGTGCCTTTCCGCGCAGCGAAAACACTTCAAGCAGCC
>NZ_JAWOWF010000174.1:0-940 GCF_033340295.1 Vibrio sp. 1401 | reverse complement strand
GCAGTACAACAAAGCCTTAATAAACCGTGGTTCTCTGACCTTTTGGATTGATGAGGAAGCGATAGCCGAGTGGAAGCAAAACAAACAAGGCAAGCGCGGCAGACCTCGCCAATTCAGCGACTTAGCCATTACTACTGCACTGATGGTGAAACGCATATTCTCTATGCCGTTGAGAGCACTGCAAGGATTTCTAGACTCGGTATTTAAGCTGGCTAACATCCCGCTAGTTTGTCCCCACTACACCTGTATAAGCCGTCGAGCTAAGGAAGTTGAGGTTTCATTTAAAACTAAAACCAGAGGTGCGATACAACACCTAGCCATTGATGCCACTGGCCTCAAGGTTTATGGCGAAGGCGAATGGAAGGTCAAGAAGCATGGTACTGACGGGAAGCGTAGGGTTTGGCGTAAGCTGCATATCGCAGTAGATACTAGCACCCACGAAATAGTCGCAGCAGAGCTGAGCTTATCTAACGTAACCGATGCCGAAGTACTTCCCAACTTGCTTAAGCAGACACGCCGTAAAATCATTGAGATATCAGGCGATGGTGCTTATGACACAAGGAATTGCCATGATGCCATACGGCTCAAGCGAGCTGTTCCACTCATTCCGCCACGAGAAGGGGCAGCCTTCTGGGAACGAGGACATCCTCGCAACTTAGCAGTGGGTTGCCAGAAGCTCTACGGCTCTAACAAGAAATGGAAAAAGCGGTATGGTTATCATAAGCGCTCGCTCTCAGAGACAGCAATGTATCGGGTAAAACAGTTGTTAGGTGGGAAATTAAGCCTGAGGGACTACAACGCTCAAGTTGGTGAGACTTACGCTATGATCAAAGCGCTGAACAAGCTTACAGGGGTAGGTATGCCTGAAACTCAGTATGTTGTTTAAGAACTGAACAACATGGGGCTACCATGTCTTCTCATCGAATTAAGCAACAAAGCC
>NZ_JAWOWF010000173.1:0-944 GCF_033340295.1 Vibrio sp. 1401 | reverse complement strand
ACAACCTTAAAAATATCATTTTAGGTTCAGGTGGTTCTTCCGCGCCCTGGTTGACTACTCAGTTTAACTGGCATTCACTCTACCCTACTGAGTACTCAATGCTGAGATCTGACTTTTTGACGCTTGATCCAAAACTACACGAGTTAAAAGAGTATCTGGGTGATAGCCTCAAACAAATGCAGTGGGATAAATATGCAAAACTGTCCTCAGAGCAGCAAGCATTGTTCCTTGAAATCGTAGGTTTTGATCAAAATTGGCTGCAAGTAGAATATGACAAGAGTCCACTGGCTAACTTTGTATTCACGGGGACGACTACCTGGGCCGGTGGTGAAGAGAAAGAGTTCTACGCCAAGCAACAGGTTAATATCATCAATAATGCTATCAACGAAACCAGCCCTTACTATATTGGTAAGGAGCATGACCTGTTCTTCAAAGGGCATCCTCGCGGTGGTGTTATCAATGACATCATTATTAGCAGTTTTGATAATATGGTGAACATTCCGTCAGCCATCTCTTTCGAAGTCCTGATGATGACAGATATGCTGCCTGATACTATCGCCGGTGTGGCCAGCTCTTTGTATTTCACTATTCCAGCGGAAAACATCAAATTCATCGTTTTCACTTCATCCGAAGAGATCACCGATCGTGAACAAGCATTAAAGAGCCCACTGGTTCAGGTCATGATGACTCTGGGCATTGTGAAAGAAGAAAACGTTCTCTTCTGGGCCGATATGCCTGATTGCAGCAGTGGAACCTGTATCTAATCCAGTTTTAAAAGGCCCTTCGGGGCCTTTTTTCATGCTTCAATCTCAATTGCAGCGTGTGACCAGATTCAAACTCCCTGAAAAAGAGATTACTGATACTTGATTCAAATCAGGGTTTCCAACTGCTGGAGCTGCTCCGCTAAATCGTTGTATAGATTCACAAATTCCTTTTGTTGTATT
>NZ_JAWOWF010000172.1:0-945 GCF_033340295.1 Vibrio sp. 1401 | reverse complement strand
ACACTTGCTCAAGAGCCAAAGGTGCTTGTCGTCCATTCTTATCACCAAGGATTCTTTTGGACGGACTCTATTCAGCGCGGGATCGATCAACAACTCGATGACCGCGAGATGGACATGCGCGTCTTATACTTGGATTCCAAGCGCAACCAGAGCGAGCAGTTTTTTACCCAGCTCGAATCACTCTATCGCACCAAGTTGAGCGATGAGCGTTTTGATGCCATTTTGGTGACGGACAACAATGCATTGGAATTGATGCAACACTTGGCGCCGCTGATCAAAGACACGCCAGTGATTTTCTGTGGCATCAACAATTACCGTCCTTCCTTTCATCCATCACTTAACGCAACCGGCGTGATTGAGAACGTCGATTTAGAAGCGAACTTAGCGCTGATCGAGCGTTTGCATCCAGACAACAAGCAGATTTACATCATCAGTGACCATTCGGTGACTGGTGCAATACTTCGCGACGAGATTGACGATTTTATCCAACAACATGACCGCTATCGCAACAAGATCACTCAACTTGTCCCTGACAATGTCGAAGCATTGAAGAAAAAAATCGCTCAACTCAATAAAGAAAATGTGGTGCTGTTTTGGACTTACTACCGCGACAAAGATGGCGTGGTCGGCAGCGAACGTGACTGGATTCAGATCAACAAGGCCTCCAACGCGCCATTGTTTATGGTACACGACGTAGGTTTGGGTCATGGCGCGGTGGGCGGCGTGATTCAAAGCGGTTATCGCCAAGGTGTTGAAGCGGCTAGATTACTTGAACAGGTGCTCGACCACCCACAAGAACCATTACCTCCGGTGGTGAATGGCGATTCTGAAATCAAGCTCGATTACCAAGCGGTCGTGCGCTGGGGGTTGGGCGCAGAGCAAGAATCCTCGGCGGTCTTTTTTAATAAGCCGATGGAATTTTCGGAGCGTTTCGCCAAAGAAATT
>NZ_JAWOWF010000171.1:0-947 GCF_033340295.1 Vibrio sp. 1401 | reverse complement strand
GAAGCAACGTCTTATCAACGAAAACATCGATTTTGTTGTCGGCCCACTGCAAAAAGAAAATGTCGAACTATTGCAAACCACGATGGATGGTTCAGCAAACAGTCCAGCCATTCCAGCACTGGCACTGAATATTCCTGAAGATGTTCAGCCAGGTACCGACATTTGCTACCTAGCGTTGTCACCAGAGCAAGAAGTGGCTCAAGCTGCAAAATACTTGTTTAGCGAAGGCTATAACTTCCCGCTAATCCTAGCGCCAAAAGGCAGCTACGGTGAGCGTGTTGTGCAAGCTTTCAATGAAGAATGGAGCAAGTACAGCTCAAACAAAGTCGCAACAAGCTACTTTGGTGATAAGCGCCAGCTACAAAAAGACATTAACGACGTCTTTGGATTACAAGAGAGCAAACAGCGTATCGCACAGATGCAATCGCTCATGCGCATTAAGTTGGAAACACAGCCACGCAGTCGTCGTGATGTGGACGCAGTTTATATTGTCGCTCGTAGCTCTGAACTAACACTTATCAAACCATTCATTGAGGTCGCAATTAACCCAGATGCGAAGCCACCAAAACTGTTCTCGAACTCTCGTAGCAACAGCGGTGGTGCGACGTACGAAGACCTAACAGGCATTATCTACAGTGACATTCCGCTGCTAGTAAACCCAGACCCAATTGTGACCGCTGAAATGAACGAGCTATGGGCAGATCAATCCAACATGGAAAAACGCTTAAAAGCTCTAGGGATGGATGCCTACAAACTGATCGGTGAATTGCCACAAATGAAAGTGGTACCAGGTTACTCAGTAAGCGGCCAAACTGGTACGTTAAGCATTGACAACAACTGTGTTGTACAACGCGAATTGAGCTGGGCTGAGCGTGGGGCTCTTTAGTAAGCGTCAAATAGGTAATCAGTACGAGACCCTGGCGAAGCAGTATCTGCAGCGTCAGGGT
>NZ_JAWOWF010000170.1:0-948 GCF_033340295.1 Vibrio sp. 1401 | reverse complement strand
ACCTGGGCCTGCATTGTAAGCCGCCAAGGTAAAGTAAATTTTGTTCTCAGCCGTAATGGCCTTATCGCCAAAGTACTGCCGACGTAAAAACGCTAGGTATTTCGCTCCTGCGTGGATGTTGTTTTCGAGTTGTCGAACATTTTTGATGTTGATGTTTGGATCGCGTGCGGTGCTCGGTAAGACTTGCATTATGCCCACTGCGCCTCTTGTGCCGACTAAGTTGTTATTAAATCCGGACTCTTTATACGCAACCGCCGCAATCAGCAAATAATCCAAGTCATATTTCTCCCCGTAGCGCGAAAACAGCGCCGACAGTTTTTCTAGCTGGGCAATTTTCTTAGGGTTAAGTGCCTTATTGAGCCAATTGGTATTGTCGATGTATTTGCTATATATGACGTTTCCAAGGAGTGTGCCTGAGCGAGATTTTTGGATGAATTTGTTCACCACTGCTTTGAGTTGAGGACTGTTTTGTCGCATGACCCAAGCGATGTTGCCGTTTTTGCGAAGAGGGACTTTCTTATGCGCTTTGATGTCATCCATCGCATTGAGCCAAAGTTTGGCTTTGTGGCTATCTAAAACGATGGCTTTGATATAGCCATTGTTGAGCATGCCGACGAGTTCGTAGTCTTGCAGAGTCTCTTCGATGAAGTGCACGATAATTGGCGGTAAGCCTTTCTTGTTCAGTGTTTTGTTGACGGCTTGAATGCTTTCAAAGTAGCTGGAACTGGCACGTACCCAAATCTCCTTACCGCTCAACTGCTCAAGTTTAGTGATGGTTGGAGTACTTTTGTTGGTGATCACCCACTCTTCAATGCCGGATAAGATTGGGGTACTGAAGTCGACTTTTTGTTTGCGGGCCTCAGTGATCGTCAAGTTTGCCACCACTAAATCACCAGAGCCGTTTTCGAGAGAAGGGAGCAATTGGTCTCGTGCTAGAGGGATGATTTG
>NZ_JAWOWF010000169.1:0-952 GCF_033340295.1 Vibrio sp. 1401 | reverse complement strand
GCTCTAGCTGATGACTCTTACACCGCTCACCCAACCATTAATAACGATACGCTTCACCTTATGGGCTGGTTAGATGTTGCTGCAGAACCTGTCATTGTGAGCGTGCCTGATATGGATGAAGGCCGTTACTGGATCTTGCACACGATGGACATGGGCCATTACACCAACGCAGCGTTCAGTTCTCGTACTCGCGGCACAAAAGGTGGCCAGTTCATGTTTGCAGCACAAGATTGGCAAGGTGAAGTGCCAGCTTCTGTCGACGAAGTGGTTCGCGTAGACAGCAACCTTGTGAAGCTGATGGGTCGCATCATGGCAGTGAATGACGAAGATGCAAAAGTCGCGCTTAACTACATGGACCAATGGAACATTCGTACCCTATCGGAATATTTAGGTAAGAACGGGCCAAAACCAGTACAAAGAACGTACCCAGATCCAAAAAATTCAACATGGCTTGAACGCGTGAACTTCGTGCTATGTGATGGCTCGATGGGCAATGCAGACAAACAGTGGTTGGACAAATACCAATCTATCGGCGTTGAACCATGCAAAACTGACTTCACACCTGAGCAGCTAAAACTGGCAAAAGTTGGTGAGAAGAAAGGCATGGAACACCTCGTCGAACTCGCACCTAAAATGACAGATGCTCGTACGTTGCTTGGTACACGCGATACCTTGGGTGATGCGCCACGCGATATTTTTGCAGAAGGTACTTACCTTGGTCAGTGGGGCTTACCACCTATCGAAGCGTCTTACCGTAAATCAGATTTCGACAGCACTGGTCAAAAACTGGATGGTTCGAAGCATGATTACGTGATGCGCTTTAAAGCGCCGAACGTCAGCGAATTCTGGTCTGTTACTATTTACGGCAACGACAACCGTTTGATGGCGAAAAACGACCTGAACCGTCACAGCCGTGGCGACCGAACCATGAAAGCGGACAAAGACGGTTACT
>NZ_JAWOWF010000168.1:0-956 GCF_033340295.1 Vibrio sp. 1401 | reverse complement strand
TTGCTAGTTTCTGAAAAGAAATGGCTGATGGCAAGGACACAACTAGAGGTAAAAGAATGACAGAAAAAGCTCAAAGCGCTCCCCAATCTCAAATCAGTTTTTTACTGTTTCTTGTGCTCGGTGCAATTGGCGCGCTAACGCCATTGGCGATCGACATGTATCTACCGGCAATGCCGACCATCGCAAAAGATTTGGGCGTTGCACCTGGTGCGGTTCAAATTACGTTAACGGCTTATACGGCGGGTTTTGCGATTGGTCAGTTAATTCATGGGCCGCTTGCCGACAGTTTTGGCCGCAGACCTGTACTGATTTTGGGTGTGCTTTTCTTTGGATTAGCAGCAGTGGTGAGTGCGACCACAAACGGCATTGATGCGTTAACCTATGTTCGTACAGCTCAAGGTTTTGCTGGCGCGGCTGCGGCGGTCATTATTCAAGCTGTGGTGCGTGACATGTTTGACCGTGAAGACTTTGCGCGCGCAATGTCTTTCGTCACATTAGTTATCACTATTGCCCCGTTGGTTGCGCCGATGATTGGCGGTCACCTTGCGATTTGGTTTGGATGGCGCTCTATCTTTTGGGTGTTAGCCATTTTCGCTGTGGTTGTCATTCTGCTGGTGTTCTGGAAAATTCCGGAGACGCTAAAACCAGAAAACCGCCAACCACTGCGTTTTCGCACCACATTAAAAAACTACGCCCGTTTGTGTTCAAGTTCTGAAGCGTTGGGCTTGATGTTGTCTGGTGCATTCTCGTTTTCGGGGATGTTTGCATTCCTAACTGCGGGTTCGTTTGTTTATATTGATTTATACGGTGTTCGACCTGACCAATTTGGTTACTTATTCGGTTTGAACATTGTGGCGATGATCATCATGACCAGCATTAACGGTCGTTTGGTGAAAAAAGTGGGCTCTCATGCCATGCTTCGTTTTGGGTTGTTCGTGCAACTTTTGGCGGGTATT
>NZ_JAWOWF010000167.1:0-957 GCF_033340295.1 Vibrio sp. 1401 | reverse complement strand
GCTCGGAAGCGGGAATGAAAATCGCCGGAGAGACGTAGTTACCCTGCGCGTCACGAATACGCACCAAAATCTCAAAATACATCAGCGACTCTGGCGACTGCAAATTCATCACTCGTTGAGCAAACAGCTCCAAGCGTTGATTGGACAACGCCTCGTGCACCAAGTTGACGCTCTGCATTTCCATCTGACGACGCTGCAACTCTTCGTTATCTAAGCTGAATAGATTGTAACGGTTACGCCCCTGCTCTTTCGCCGCATGGCAGGCCGAATCTGCTTGCGCGTGCACCATTTGCGGCGTTTCTGCCGTGTGGTCGATGATACGAATGCCGACCGAGCAACTGATGAATAAGCGTGTGTCTTCCCAGATAAACAGGTGCTCACCCAATGTGGAGATAATCACCTTAGCAATATTGATCGCGCCATACTCGTCGCAATCTTTCAGTAGCACCGCGAATTCATCGCCGCCCATTCGCGCAAGCACGGAATTATATGGCAGCACTTCTTCCAACATGCTGGCGCAAAATTGAATCGCAGCATCGCCCGCATCGTGCCCAACGGTGTCATTAAGCACTTTCAACTGGTCGAGATCGAGGTATAACATCGCATGCACTCGGCGGTGGCTATCCACTTCACGCAGCGCGGTTTTCAACTCCAACTCAAAGTGGTTGCGGTTGTATGTCCCCGTCAATAAGTCATAACGCGCCTGATACTCTAACTTCTCAGCCAAAAGTTTGGTCTCTGAAATGTCTTCACCCACAATCAGCAACTGATCGGAATCGTTGAGCGGTCGAATGTTTTCGCGTACCCAAACACTGTGCCCGTCAGCATGGCGATACTCGATTTCACGTCTCCATACATCATGAACTTGATGACTCGGTTGCAACAACACCTGGCGTGGGAACAGTGCTTTGTCATCAAGATAGAACTCTCGCAGGCGATGGCCAAGCATCTCAATCG
>NZ_JAWOWF010000166.1:0-962 GCF_033340295.1 Vibrio sp. 1401 | reverse complement strand
TTATGCAATTAGGGAAGCACTTTTGCTTCCCTTTTTTAATTTTAGATAACCCGAAGTAGGTAAAATTACCTTTCATAGGAAAAGTCTTACGTATCACTTAACGCACCTTGACAATACTCGGACAAAAAACCATCGATCAAATTCTAATCTAATTCTATTGAATAAGTATGTTGTGTGGCCACGGAGGCCGTTAGACAGGACATGAAGGATAAACCTGAGTACAGCGAGGATACAGAGATGAAAGCGCAACAATTTAAAGAGCTAAAGAAGAAGCTTGGAGACCTGACGGCAAGTCAGTTAAAAACATTGCAAGGCGAAATCAGCATGACGCTGAACAAAAAGGAAAAGCCATTGCTCTCCACTGAAGAGCGTGAAATGTTATCTAAACTGTTTGTTTGATTAAGTTATTGATATAAATCACTTGCACGTTTTATAAACACTTCCTATGCTAACAGCAGCATAATAAGTGGAATTATAATCATGCCAGTTTCAGGGATTCACTCCGGTCAACAAATCATGCAGTTATCGCACAAGATGGCGGATAAAGCTGCACATGAGATTCAACAAACCTTCGTAAAAGGCGGTGAAGACTTATCATTCAATAAAGTCGAACTCGCTAAAAATGTGGCTTTCGCCGCGACCCCTTCCCTAGCCGCACATGCCACTGTTATCGAACCTCTTATCGAAGTTACTCAAGCCGCAAGTTACAACCGTATTGGTGCGTCCGTTGTGGAAAAAAATAACGAGGTAATTGGCAGCCTTCTCGACATTCACGTCTAAAGAAACCAAGATAAAAATTATACCTAACTCCCTTTCCAGATATTGAAGAACACCAAACGCTAATAAGCGCAGCGGTCAAATCTAACCGCCGCACTTTTCATTTCTCAAGTCACTTTATCCGTTATCAATAACACCTCGATTAAGAAGCGATTCAACAATCTCGTTTGAGCTTAATCCATTGA
>NZ_JAWOWF010000165.1:0-966 GCF_033340295.1 Vibrio sp. 1401 | reverse complement strand
CAAATTGTAATATTTAAGACAGGGAATTTTTATGTCAGAGGGCAAAAAGACCAAACTCATTACCGCAGGCCGCGATAAGAAGTGGACCAACGGCGTGGTAAACCCGCCAGTACAACGCGCTTCTACTGTCGTGTTTAATACTGTTGCAGAGAAAAACCAAGCCGCAATAAACCGCGCAAACAAAACGCTGTTTTACGGGCGTCGTGGTACTAACACTCACTTTGCTTTTCAAGACGCAATGGTCGAGATCGAAGGCGGTGCGGGTTGTGCTCTTTACCCTTGCGGAACGGCAGCTATTTCTAACGCGCTCCTTTCTTTCGTTGAAGCTGGCGACCATATTTTGATGGTTGATACGTGTTACGAACCAACACGTGATTTCTGCAACGTGATCATGAAAAAGATGGGCGTAGAAACCACTTACTACGATCCGATGATCGGCGAAAACATTCGTGATTTGATTCAACCAAACACCAAAATACTGTTTCTTGAATCGCCGGGGTCAATCACGATGGAAGTTCAAGACGTTCCAACTATGGCGCGCATCGCTCACGAGCACGATATCATTGTGATGCTCGATAACACGTGGGGCGCCGGCGTGAACTTCTCACCTTTCGAACATGGCGTGGACATTTCTATTCAAGCGGCGACAAAGTACATCGTTGGACACTCTGACGTCATGCTCGGCACCGCAGTGGCGTCTGAGAAATACTGGGATCAGCTTCGCGAACAAAGCTACCTGATGGGTCAATGCGTTTCTCCTGATGACGCTTACCTTGGCCTACGAGGCATTCGCACTTTGGATATTCGCTTACGCCAGCACGCTGAAAACAGTTTGAAAGTCGCACAGTGGTTGGCAAACCGCCCTGAAGTGGATCATGTTCGTCACCCTGCCCTAGAGACTTGCCCTGGTCATGAGTTCTTTGAGCGTGATTTTACTGGCGGCAATGGCTTGTTCTCATTTGTGCT
>NZ_JAWOWF010000164.1:0-970 GCF_033340295.1 Vibrio sp. 1401 | reverse complement strand
CTTGATACACCGTGCTGATAAACTTTGGAACGGTCATGTCTTGCGCACTGGCAATTTCTTCAAGAATCGTCCAAAAACTCGACTCTAATTTTACGCTGGTGGCATGGCCGTCAATGCGGATGGAACGAGTGATAAACTGATAATTATCCTGTGGTTGTTTAGCAAATATTTCGCACATGGTATTCGTAGATATGATTTAAGACGTGCAAATATTGAGTATTGTTGCTTAAAACGTCAACTGTTTTTGCGGATAAAAAAACGCTCTCGTGAGAGAGCGTTGGAACATCACAAGACGTGAAGTAAGTGCAAGATGATTATTTGATTTGTTGCTTTAGGAACTCACCAAGCTCGGAGTGGTGCATGATTTTTGAAACTGGAAGAATGGTTTCTGCAGGCCCCCAAGCGAACACGTTCACTGGTGTATGAGTGTGCGTGCCTGTTCCCCATACCGTGTTTTGTTTGGTCGCTTGTTCGCGAGCGAGCAAGTTACCGCGGTCGTTGTATGGGAAGAACGCATCAAAGTCGTTAATTGTTGGTACCGTTTCTACTTCTAGGTACGAGTGGCCAGCAACTCGGTATGGGTTTGGTTTGCTTGCTAGTACATGAGCGGCTTGCTCAGGTGTGATAGAAAAATCGCTGTTGGCATTCACCACTTCAGCTAGCTTTTCTGGTGTTTGCTGTGCTTTATCTAGCGCTTCAAACTCGCTGATCATGCCGTAGTAGCTTTTCTTCTGGTTGTATAAACCATCTAGGATTTCAAACTTACCGAAGTTGAAGTTTGGCGCGTAATCGCGTTTTTCAAAGGCTTCACCTTTGCGTTTTTCTGGTTTAGGTAGATTTGCTGATGAGTAGCTAAAGCCAAAAGAACCTGTTTCGTGGTCTGCGGTAACAATGATCAGTGTGTCGTCACGACCTTTCGCCCACTCGTAAACAGAGTTCACCGCTTCGTCGAACTTAATCAACTCATGTA
>NZ_JAWOWF010000163.1:0-977 GCF_033340295.1 Vibrio sp. 1401 | reverse complement strand
AAATACAGCTACTCAAACGGTCAAGACCCATTAGTGGAACGCGGCTTCTGGCAACAGTTGAGCCCGTCGCAAGTTCAAGTTGTGATGACCCACCACCAGCAACAACGTTTGATGTCTGAGCGACTCTTTACGCGCGAAGGCAACCAACTCAAAGCCACCAAGGAAAAAGTGGGCAGCATGGTGTACCCGATCGCCGATGGTGGCTTAGTGCTTTACCCAGCAACCGTTCGTGATGCAGGCGTTCAACAACCGGCGGCGAAGCGCGCAGACCAACCTAGCGGCAGTGCTGACGTCCCATCCAGTGCCGATTTCGATTCCAAAGTCGATGCTGCGGTACGAAACTACTTTTTCATTCATCAAACCGACCCAAGCAATAACCAATACCGCTGGTTAACGTACGATCTCAGTGGAGATGGCAATGAAGAACTGCTGGTTCAATTGGATTGGTGCGGCTCAGGCGGTTGTACGCTCTTGGTGTTCGAAAACCATGAAAAAGAATGGCGCTTCAATAGTCGAATTACACTGGTAAGAAGCCCAATGATGCTCGGCCAACAAACGTCGCACGGTTGGCGCGACCTGATTTTCGATGTTAGTGGCGGCGGCGCAACACCAGCAAAACATGTCATGCAGTACACTGGCGTAAGCTACCCTCTGAACCCGAGCATGGCACCAACAGCCACACCAGAACAAATCAGTGGTGTTCGTCTGTTTTCGGATGGTATTAGCCCTGTGCGTGAAGGGGTTCGACTGTAATGTCACAACCGTGTCCCCATTGCGGTTTTCTGTTCAACTGTATTTGCTCGCTGGTGCCTAAACTCACCAGCAAGCACGACATACTGCTATTGATGCACCCAAATGAGCTAACTCGTGACACCAATACGGGCCAGCTATTACAGCATTGCCAACTCAACGTCGAGCAAGCAATCTGGGATCGCAAACAACCACCAGCAGAGTTGCTCACTCGCTTGGCTGATCCT
>NZ_JAWOWF010000162.1:0-978 GCF_033340295.1 Vibrio sp. 1401 | reverse complement strand
CCTGAGAGTGCAACTAGAGAACTCGGGTTACCGTCATGTAGACCAAGTATTTGGGCCGGGTGAATACGCGAGCCGAGGTTCGATTCTCGACTTGTTCCCAATGGGCAGTGCAGATCCTTACCGCATTGACTTTTTCGATGATGAAATCGACACCATTCGCACTTTCGATCCAGAAAATCAGCGTTCTATCGAAGATATTCAGCAAATCCAATTGCTGCCTGCGCATGAATTCCCAACGACGAAAGAAGCGATTGAAGATTTCCGTACTCGTTGGCGCACCCAGTTTGAGGCGAGACGCGAGCCAGAATCCATCTACATGCAAGTCACCAAAGGAACGTGGCCGGCAGGCATTGAATACTGGCAACCACTGTTCTTCGACCATACCGAAACCCTGTTCGACTACTTACCTGAAGATTCGCAGCTGATCACATACGGCGACATTGAAGCAGCTGTCGACACATTCTTAAATGACGTCGAATATCGCTACGATCAAAAGAAAATTGATCCTCTGCGTCCACTTCTTGCCCCACATGATTTGTGGCTCAAGAAAGACGAATTGTTTGCACACTTCAAACAACTTCCTCAGGCACAGCTCAGCCTAGAGAAAGGAGTGAAACGTGCTGGCCGCCAAAACTGAGCGGTACAAACACTGGCAGAACTTGGCGTTCAACAGCAAAACAAAGAGCCATTGTCTCGTCTGCGCCAATTCAGCGAACAATTTACGGGCAAAATCATCTTTTCCGTGGAATCAGAAGGTCGACGCGAAGCCCTGACTGCGCTTCTGCAAGGCATCAACGTTCGCCCAGTGGTACAAGAATCGCTGTATCACGCTTTGGAGTCAGACCACCGTTTCACGTTGATTCTTGGTTCAGCAGAACACGGCTTTATTCATGACGAGCTGAATTTCGCGCTGATATGCGAAAGTGACTTGCTTGGCGATCGCGTAATTCAACGCCGTCGCAAAGACAAAAAAGCCGT
>NZ_JAWOWF010000161.1:0-979 GCF_033340295.1 Vibrio sp. 1401 | reverse complement strand
GGACACGACACGTACGCGCTTCGTATCTCTACACACTTGTTCCATGATGAGCGAGATGTAGAAGGATTGGTCGAAGCGATTGCTGATCTGTACTACTCGTTCTAACGTCGTTGTTTATCACTCAAGCGCCCATTTATGGGCGCTTTGTTGAAGGGAAGGATATACACAATGTCAGTCAAAACACTTAAACGAACCATCACTTCTGTGGCGATTTTTGCCGCGTCCGTGATGTCTTCTTCGGCTTGGTCTAATGACCTTAAAGAAATCCGTGAACGTGGTGTGCTTCGTCATATCGGTGTGCCTTATGCCAACTTTGTTTCTTACATCGAGCAAGGTGAAATGCACACGCTGACAGGATTAGATGTCGATATCGTAAAAGGATTTGCGAGCTCGTTAGGTGTGCGATATGAGTACGTACCGGCTCAATGGAGTGACATGGTCGGTAAGCTGACAGGTCAAGATGTTCAATACAGACACAACCGCGCAGTCGTGGGAGGCAGTGTGCAAATTGAGGGTGATCAGATCGCCAATGGCGTGACGATTTTGGATTGGCGGGAAGAGGTATTGGACTTTTCTCAGGACTACTTCCCATCGGCGGTATGGCTTGTTTCTCGTACCGATTCAAGTTTAAGTCCAATTAAGCCAAGTGGCTCGATCGACGAAGACGTCAAGACAGTGAAAGAGTTGATCGATGGACGAGAAGTGTTGGCGCTAGAGCATTCGTGCCTAGACCCAAACCTTTACGACTTGTACGACACGGGTGCCAAAGTGATTTTGCCCGATGGCAAACGACTCCTAAACGAAATGGTACCTGCCATCATGAAAAATGATGCTGAAAGTACCTTATTGGATGTAGCAGACACATTAATTGCTTTAGAAAAATGGACGGGAGAAATAAAAGTCATTCGCCCTGTTTCTGAAAATCAAAAAATGGCTGTTGCGTTCCGTAAAAATTCACCGGAATTACGCGAAGCGTTTG
>NZ_JAWOWF010000160.1:0-990 GCF_033340295.1 Vibrio sp. 1401 | reverse complement strand
CGGTTCAAGAGCTGATTCACCGCGAAGCAGGTGAGCAAGAAGTGGAAAAAGCCGTTCGTAATCATACGCCAAGTATTCGTAGTGATGGTCTAAGCAAAGTACGTCGTGGTATTACGTCACTTGAAGAAGTGATGCGAGTGACGAAGGAAGCGTAATGGCAGCATTTGAATACAAAGCGCTGGATGCAAAAGGCAAACAAAAAAAAGGCACGATTGAAGGGGATAACGCTCGTCAAGTGCGCCAACGACTGAAAGGACAAGGAATGATCGCTGTTGAGGTCGTGGAAGCCAAAGCAAAGGCGGCTAAGTCTTCAGGCTCAGTGGGCTTCAAACGTGGTATCAAAACGGCTGAATTGGCTCTGATCACGCGTCAATTATCCACACTTGTTCAATCAGGTATGCCTCTTGAAGAGTGTCTTCGAGCAGTTTCTGAACAAGCAGAAAAGCCACGAATTCGCACCATGATCGCTGCAGTTCGCTCCAAAGTCACCGAAGGTTACCCATTGGCAGATAGCCTAGGTGATTATCCACACGTATTTGACGAACTGTTTCGCTCTATGGTCGCCGCAGGTGAAAAATCTGGACACCTTGATACGGTTTTAGAGCGCTTGGCGGAGTACGTCGAACACCGTCAGAAAATGCGTTCTAAGCTGTTGCAAGCGATGATCTACCCTGTCGTATTAGGGGTGTTTGCGGTGGCGATTGTCTCGTTCTTGTTGGCGACCGTGGTACCCAAAATCATCGAGCCGATCATTCAAATGGGGCAAGAGTTGCCACAGTCAACGCAATTTTTGCTGGCGGCTAGTGAGTTCGTCCAAGAGTGGGGGCTGATTATCTTTGCCGTGCTAGTAGTTTGTTTTTATGGCTTAAAACTGGCATTGCAAAAACCAGATTTTCGCTTGTCTTGGGACAGAAAAATCATCAGCTTGCCTCTCGTCGGTAAGATTTCTAAAGGCCTCAATACCGCTCGTTTCGCTCGTACCTTGTCGAT
>NZ_JAWOWF010000159.1:0-991 GCF_033340295.1 Vibrio sp. 1401 | reverse complement strand
ACACCCCAGTCTGTTGTCTTTTCAATGTCCTTCCATTCGACTGCTCGAGATGCGCCTAGCAGCAAGATGGCACCAATCGCAACCAAGGTGTCGAATTTTGCAAAACCGCCAAGCATGGTGTTGATCGGCTTGCTGAAAATCCACAAAGTGACGGTAAGTAAGAAGATTGCCAGTGTGACCATTTTGCCGTTCGTCCACTCAACAGGTTTGTGGTCAAGTTCAAACTTGTGGCTCAAATCTGGCTTGGTCATGGTGTACAGAACCAAAATCGCAATTGGCATCAAAATCAAAGAGATTGGCAGACCTAGCTTCATCCATTCCGTGAAGTTCAAACCTACTTCGGCCGCAGCAATTGCGTTTGGCGGGCTACCAACTAGCGTAGCGATACCGCCGATAGAGGCGCTGTAAGCAATACCGAGAAGAACGAACAAGAATGTGTTGTGGTTTTTCTTCGCGTCCAGTTTCGTCATGACACCTAACACCAAAGGAAGCATCATTGCGGCTGTTGCTGTGTTGGAAATCCACATTGAAAGACCTGCGCTCACACCGAACAGCATAAATACCGCGACAGACATTCGACCACGAGCAATCAGCAACACTTTGTCAGCAAGTGCTTGGTCAAGTTTCTGCTTGTGCAACGCAGCGGCGAGAGCGAAGCCACCCAAGAACAAGAAGATGATTGAGTTCGAGAAGTTATTCAGTGCTGTTTGGGTGTTAAACACGCCCAAGAAGACGGCAAGCATCGGGATCAGCAAAGCAGTAATGCTGACGTGAATCGCTTCTGTTAACCAAAGAATCGCAACAAAAACTAAGATGCTGATGCCGGTTACGACTTTTGGTTCAAAGGGTAGGGTATTAAACAAGATAATGAACAGCAGAATGTTGGCATTCAAAATCATGCTGTTGCGAGTGAAGAACCAATTCTTCAATGTCACAGCGAGTGCGGTCATGGGTGTGCTCCTTTTGCATTGCCTTTTTGTCGGTTTTTTAT
>NZ_JAWOWF010000158.1:0-1006 GCF_033340295.1 Vibrio sp. 1401 | reverse complement strand
TTCATGGAATCCGTTGTACCAATAAGCGCCACAAAACCACGTATGTTGAGCTCCTTGTATTTCTTCTTTGCGTTGCTGGGCAGCGATAGACTCCATCGTAAAGACAGGGTGATGGTAGGTGAACTGACGCAGAATCTTGTTCTCGTCGATATCTTCAGTACGGTTTAAGGTGACGCAGAATGTGTGTGAAGAGTCGATATGCTGCAAAATATTCATGTTGTACGTTAGGGACGGCAATCGTTGCTGCTCCTCTTCGCCTCCTTCCAGCAAATAGTTCCACGATGCCCATGCAGATTTTCGTTTCGGTAATACACTCGTGTCAGTGTGAAGAACCACATCATTTGCTTGGTAAGCCATATTAGACAAAATGTCGTTTTCACATGACGAGGCATCACTGAGCATCGCTAAAGCCTGGTCGCTATGACAAGCAAAAATGACTTCATCAAACCATTCACACTGCCCATTTGCATAAATCGCTACACCTTGTTCACTGCGAACAACTTTTTCAACCGGACTATTCAATCGAATCTTGTCTGCAAATCCTTGCGGTAAAGGTGGAATATAAGCACGTGAACCACCCTTGATAACGTACCATTGCGGACGATTCGTCACGTCTAACAAACCGTGATTGAGGAAAAAGCGTAAGAAGAACATCAATGGAAAAGCACGCATGTCAGCGAGGGAAGATGACCAAATCGCCGCGCCCATTGGCAGAATATAGTTGTCAGAAAAGAAATCACTAAACTGGTGCTCATCCAAAAATGCACCCAGCGTTTGAGAACTCGATATTTGCTCAGTAGCAGACGCTTTTGCTAGTTTATTGAAGCGTAAAATCTCAAGAATAAAGCGATAGAATTTTGGATTAAGCCAATTTCGCTTTTGTGCGAACAATGTTGTTAATGTGTGGCCATTATATTCCAAACCGTTGCCATCATTTCTCACGCTGAAACTCATTTGCGTCGGAATACCTTCCACGCCAATTTCGTTCATCATTTTGATAAAGTTT
>NZ_JAWOWF010000157.1:0-1009 GCF_033340295.1 Vibrio sp. 1401 | reverse complement strand
ATCTCACTACCACCGAACACGGGCTGTATACGTTTAGCGAAATGGATAGAAATGAAGGTGCAGAGCTTGCGTTTTTTCGCGGTAGTGAATCCGTCTCTTTGCCGATTAATGGCGATTATCCGTGTCATTTGGATATCAAAGAACCTTTGTTGGCGGTTGCTAATTATGGCTCTGGAAATGTTAGCGTATTTCAATTGGATCGCGATGGTAAACCGCTTAGTTTATTGGCGGATTTATACGTTGATGGATGCGGGCCGAATTTAGAGCGCCAAACTTCTCCTCATGCTCATCAAGTCACGTTTTTAAAGCACAGTGATCAATTGGTTGTCGTAGACTTAGGCAGCGATAGCGTCCTTATTTATGATTACGATGCCCAGCCGGATTTTTCACTGTCGCAAGTGATTCATTTACCCGCAGGTTCGGGACCGCGCCATCTGGTGTTTAACCAACAAGAGTCGACAGCGTATGTGGTTTGCGAACTGTCAGAAACCTTGATTGTACTGGTGAAGCACCAAGATAAATGGCTTATCTCGAATCAAACAGAATTATTAGAAGGGGAAGAGAATCAGCAAGCGGCGGCGGCGATTCGTCTTTCGCAAGATGAAACGTTTTTGTATGTCTCTTGCCGAGCTCAGAACAAAATCAGTATGTTTGATGTGTCTGGCGATACGCCAAAAAGGCGAGCAGCCATTCACTGTGAAGGTTTTTTTCCACGAGATTTTGTGTTGTCTCATGATCAAAAGTGGTTGCTGGTTGCCAATCAACATTCCAACAATGTGGTGAGCTTTCGTCGCAATCCTCAAACCGGTGAAATTACCCCAACGGGTTATGACTGTGAGATAGGCTCTCCAGTGTGTATTGTCGAACAACCTTTGTAACGATTAGCGCTGAAACAACAGGAAATAGAAAAGCCTAGCGGGCGGCTAGGCTTTCAGGATAAAAACAGGTAACGCCAATCCGCAACGTACAGTTAGACGTAAATTTTGCCTTTCATATACAACACACCATT
>NZ_JAWOWF010000156.1:0-1022 GCF_033340295.1 Vibrio sp. 1401 | reverse complement strand
TACCATCGTGACCTACCGCTGATGGTCAATGCGCTCGGTTTTTATGGTCAAGTGGCGTTATTGAAAGGGCGTTCCAACTATTTGTGTTTAGATCGCTTAAGTCGCCAGATGGTAGAAAGCCACACCAACGAATCCGACCCAACATTGTTGACTCAATTGGTGAAGGTGAGGTCTTGGTCCTCAGAGACAAAAACCGGTGACTTAGGTGATTGTGAAGATTTGCCTGAAGACAGCATGATCATCCCAACGATTACCTCGACAAACGATAACTGTTTGGGGAAAGAGTGTCCCAGTTATACTGATTGCTTTGTCTTGAAAGCTCGTAAACGTGCAATGGATTCTGACATCGTCGTGGTGAACCATCACTTGTTTCTCGCGGATTTAGCCATCAAAGAGACAGGTTTTGGTGAGTTGATCCCAGAAGCCGATGTCTTTATTTTCGACGAAGCTCATCAGCTACCAGACATTGCCAGTGAATATTTCGGGCAATCGGTATCGAGTCGCCAAATTCATGACCTCGCCAAAGACATTGAAATCGCGTATCGCACCGAAGCAAAGGACATGCGTCAGCTGCAAAAAGTTGGGGATAAACTACTTCAAAGTGCGATGGATATGCGCATCGTTCTGGGTGAGCCGGGTTTTCGTGGCAACTGGCGAGAAGCGATGCAGTCTGAATCCATTAAGCGCGAATTGGTTCGTTTAACTGACAGCCTAGATCTGGCGATTGATGTGCTCAAATTGGCACTTGGTCGCAGCCAATTGTTGGATACGGCTTTTGAGCGTGCGAACTTGATCAAAGGTCGGATCGAGCGTGTGTGTGATGTTGACATCACCGGCTACTCTTACTGGTACGATACGTCACCGCGTCATTTTACTCTGCATATTACTCCGTTATCGGTGGCAGATAAGTTCCATGAACAAATTGAAATCAAGCAAGGTGCGTGGATCTTCACCTCGGCAACGGTTGCGGTTTCTGGTGACTTTAATCACTTTACCGATAGTCTTGGCTTAAAACCTAAACA
>NZ_JAWOWF010000155.1:0-1029 GCF_033340295.1 Vibrio sp. 1401 | reverse complement strand
TGGCCGGTATTAAGTGCTTTAAGAGGCACTGTTGCAAATAGTCGGTGGTGATAAACTTATCATCCCCTTTTGCTGATGGAGCTGCACATGAACCCATTCAAAGGCCGGCATTTTCAGCGTGACATCATTCTGTGGGCCGTACGCTGGTACTGCAAATACGGCATCAGTTACCGTGAGCTGCAGGAGATGCTGGCTGAACGCGGAGTGAATGTCGATCACTCCACGATTTACCGCTGGGTTCAGCGTTATGCGCCTGAAATGGAAAAACGGCTGCGCTGGTACTGGCGTAACCCTTCCGATCTTTGCCCGTGGCACATGGATGAAACCTACGTGAAGGTCAATGGCCGCTGGGCGTATCTGTACCGGGCCGTCGACAGCCGGGGCCGCACTGTCGATTTTTATCTCTCCTCCCGTCGTAACAGCAAAGCTGCATACCGGTTTCTGGGTAAAATCCTCAACAACGTGAAGAAGTGGCAGATCCCGCGATTCATCAACACGGATAAAGCGCCCGCCTATGGTCGCGCGCTTGCTCTGCTCAAACGCGAAGGCCGGTGCCCGTCTGACGTTGAACACCGACAGATTAAGTACCGGAACAACGTGATTGAATGCGATCATGGCAAACTGAAACGGATAATCGGCGCCACGCTGGGATTTAAATCCATGAAGACGGCTTACGCCACCATCAAAGGTATTGAGGTGATGCGTGCACTACGCAAAGGCCAGGCCTCAGCATTTTATTATGGTGATCCCCTGGGCGAAATGCGCCTGGTAAGCAGAGTTTTTGAAATGTAAGGCCTTTGAATAAGACAAAAGGCTGCCTCATCGCTAACTTTGCAACAGTGTCTTTTCAACACAAGCGTGATCATCGGTGCATCCGCACCCTATACATTTAGCAGTGAGCATAAGCGCCTCCCCAAGTAAATTAACAACATCATAGTATCATTATGTGATACTGTAAATATTAAAAAGAAAGCGGCCATAGCCGCCCTTCCGAAGTAATTTTCCTTTAGTGGTTGTCTTGGCCCTGTT
>NZ_JAWOWF010000154.1:0-1031 GCF_033340295.1 Vibrio sp. 1401 | reverse complement strand
AATTAGGAGCACACCGCGCCCAATACCCCTTTCTTCCCGCCTTATGATCTCACTTCATTGATTTACTTGCCTCAACTCTCGTTCTTTGGCCGCGATAACTGCACGTTGAAAGCACTTATGTCTATACTTCAATACAGTAAGGTTTTGTAAGACAAGGAAATGTGCATTGTTACATACGCTCTCCAAATTCATTTTCGCATCCATGTTCTCAGTGCTTTCAGCATGCTCATCAATCGAATCAAATCAGCCAAGTGAGAAATCCACAACTTTCCATTTCGGCTATCAACAAGATTCGGTTCTGGCTCATTACTTTGAAGCTTATGGCGAAGATCCTAAAACCATCACTGGCTTTTACCCGCTCAACCAAGGACACGATGCCCTTCTTGCTCGTACTTCTCTCATCGAGTCCGCACAAAAAAGCTTGGATCTTCAGTATTATATTTATCGCGGTGACGAAACCAGCCAGCTGATCACTTGGCGTTTGTACGAAGCAGCAAAACGAGGCGTCAGAATCCGACTGCTGCTTGATGACATGCAAAAACGCAACGACAACGTCATGGCGGCTCTAAATGCGCACCCCAATATTGAGATACGCCTGTTCAATCCTCATCAATACCGCTCTGCACGAATCTTTGCGTTAACCAGTGACTTCGAACGTCTGAACCGCCGAATGCACAATAAATCGCTGATTGCTGATAGTGTCTCTGCGATTGTCGGTGGACGAAATATTGGTAACGAGTATTTCTCTTTTGAATCAGAAGTAGAGTTCGGCGACTTCGATTTACTGCTCTACGGGGAAGCCGTGCAGCAAACGGCGGATCATTTTGATCTTTATTGGAACAGCGTACACGCCGTGCCGATGGAGTGGATATCGCCAGAATCTCAAAGCGTCTCCGATGCCGCGATTCAAAAACAAGTCACCAAACTGAACTTGCAAGAAAAATTCTCTTCTGGCCGATACGATTTTACCGCCTTGGATATGTATCAAGATCTCAAACAAGGCGAACTGAACTTGTACTGGGGTGATGGAC
>NZ_JAWOWF010000153.1:0-1040 GCF_033340295.1 Vibrio sp. 1401 | reverse complement strand
TCCAATGATTCGATAAGTAGATTTGAAACGGGTAAATATCCAGTCGATAAAAGGACTGAATTTGCCCTTCTGTGGTTACAGCATTTAGAACTACACCTAGAAGCTCCTGTAACGCCTCCTGTGCAAAAAAGTGAGGTATTAGAATCTTGCTCTGTAGATCTTCTTATTTCCCCTCCTGTGCATTCTGACGACGAAAAGAGGGATAGATTTGGTCCTGTCCCTGACTCATCAAAAAGATCCAAGGCTAGGTCTAATCGAAAAAAGAAAAAGAAAAAGCGATAGCGCTATTTGTTCTATGGTTTGTTCTATGGTTTGTTGGAGTCAACCTAGTTTACTAGGGTTAGTATATGACGTTGACTAGGGTGGTGTATCTCATACACTAGGGTTGTCTATATATTGACTAGGTGTTATGATTTTCTGTGGATAAAAAAAAACGCCAAAATGGGCGGCAACCCTTGGCGTTTTTCTTAGTTTCTATAAGGAAAATTATGACACACAAACTTAAGCGGAGCCAATTCGATATTATGCATCCACTTTTTGACGCAATGAAACGTGAAAATCTACCATCAACACAGCGCCTGCTTCTCTTGGGGCTATTTAGATTTGTTGATGGCGATGGAGTTTGTTTCCCTAGCTACAGCGCTCTAATGGATGAGACGGGGTTATCTCGACAATCTATTGCAAACACAATCAAGAAGCTCTCTGAGTCTGGTTGGTTAACTTACGAGCCAGGGGATAAATCGAAAAGTTTAGCTAATACATACTATTTGAATCTTGAGCGCTTGGGGTTAACTACACAATCTAAAATAGTCCCAATAGAGGGATACATAGCTCAAGATGGGACTAAGTGGTCTTGTGCTGCTGATTATTGGAAGTCTAGACAGCAAACAATTTAAATTCATAAACGCCATGCATTCAGAGTGCAATCTGAATGCATGGCTAATCATAACTAGCTTACAAGGGGCTAATCATGACTAACTCACATCCTATTGAAAAGGACGTGTTTTACAACCGTCTGTCGCAATTAATTGCATCAACTG
>NZ_JAWOWF010000152.1:0-1045 GCF_033340295.1 Vibrio sp. 1401 | reverse complement strand
GCCAGATGCGACGTCTTTAATTGCCGTGTTTAGTGTATCTAGCGGGCGCATTAGGGTTCTGATCAGAAGTGTTAATGCGATAACTGAAGCAAGTACAGCGATGATTGAGTAAATGATCGCGCTATTACGTAGCTCTCCAACCACTGAGTAAGCTGCCGTTTCATCAATGATTGCACCCACGTACCAGTTCTCACTTGGGATATGAGTAAGGCTAACCATGTAAGGATTGTTATCAACTTCGATGTGTTGAGTCGCCTTATTTAAGTCAACTTGCGGTAGGTAGCTATTGAGCTTTTCACCGTTGTACTTACTTTGCGGGTGCGCAATCGTCGTGCCATCGTCAGTGACTAAGAACAAGTAACCAGCATCAAACAGGTTCACTTGGTTAACTAGGTCGGAAAGGGTAGTTAGCTCTAGGTCGTAAAACATGCCAGCTAAGAACTGGCCGTTTTGTTTTACTGGCGTACCAACAGAGATGATCACATTCTTAGATGATGCATCAACATAAGGGTCGGTAACCACCAAATCGCCTTTGTTGTTGGCTGCGATAAACCAAGGGCGCTGGCGAGGATCATAATCAGGCCCTGCATCCCAACCGTCGTCGTTTTCAATCACGAAGCCATTACTTTCGTAACCAAAACCAATCGCTAGGAAGCTCGATTTCGGAGTTGGCTTCTCAAGAATGTCTTTTACGTATGTGCGGTCGTTTGGCGATAGTTCTATGATCTCTGTGATCGAGCGTGCGAGATCTTTCTTCGCGTTCATTTCGGATTGAACGGTGTTGCTCACACTGGTCAAAATCTCTTTAACGCTTGAATTGATGTGCTCCTGAGTTTGAGAACGAATCGTCATAACTTGTTGCGTCGATAGTAGCGACACAGTAATTAGCAGCAAAATTGAAGAGGCGGTGACAACCTTATGTCTGAATTTCATGAGTTTTCCTCTAAGTCTCCCGGATAGTTTTCTTCTGCTTACACCTCTTTTTTGGTTCGGGTGAATTCGGCAGAAAAAGAAACCTGTTGTGTTTGATTACTTTCTTATCGAC
>NZ_JAWOWF010000151.1:0-1046 GCF_033340295.1 Vibrio sp. 1401 | reverse complement strand
TGCCTTAGGGTGTGCGGAAACAAATGATTCAGAAACACGAGAAAGCTCTTCCACGTATGGGCGCAGTTCATCTGGCCCCAATGCACAGTTAAGACCGAAAGATAACGGCCTTACATGACGTAGAGAGTTGTAAAATGCTTCCGTGGTTTGCCCTGATAACGTTCGGCCCGAAGCGTCCGTAATCGTACCGGAAATCATGACAGGCAGTGCAACACCAAGCTCTTCAAATACAGAATCGACAGCAAAGGCACATGCCTTAGCATTCAATGTATCGAAAATAGTTTCGATCAAAATAAGATCAGCGCCACCTCTGATTAACGCTCGAGTTGACTCGGAATACGCTTCAACCAGCTCATCGAAAGAAACATTGCGGTAGCCGGGATCATTCACATCAGGGGAGATAGAGCACGTTCGGTTGGTTGGACCAAGTACACCTGCAACGTAACGAGGTTTGTCAGGCGTTTTCGCCGTCCACTCATCGGCAACTTCACGAGCCAGTTTTGCCGCGGCGAAGTTAATCTCTTCACTCAGGCTTTCCATCTCATAGTCAGCCATCGCAATGGTGGTCGCGTTAAAGGTATTGGTTTCTAGAATATCAGCGCCGGCTTCAAGGTAAGCGCTATGGATTTCCTTAATTATTTGAGGCTGGCTTAGCACCAACAAGTCGTTGTTGCCTTTTAGATCACAGTGCCAATTGGCAAAGCGCTCTCCTCGGTAATCTTGCTCTTCAAGTTTGTACCCTTGGATCATGGTGCCCATACCACCATCAATCAATAAGATACGTTGCTTCAATTGAGCTTCAATCTGTTGTCTTACTTTGCTTCCCACAGTACAGCCTCATTCCTTTAGTTATGATTCCATCCTATCACACAAACTTCAGGAGTCTAGACGTCTAAATGGAGATTTAATGATTATTTTATCTCCTTCTTAACTTGCAAAATAAACCCGAAAAAATGTTTGCTATTTAGACAGCATCAGCCGAGAATTCCATTCATAAAATGTTACAAATAGAGAGCTCTATGTCGGTCTATCATACTTTATGTTTT
>NZ_JAWOWF010000150.1:0-1047 GCF_033340295.1 Vibrio sp. 1401 | reverse complement strand
ACTTCTCTCCTCAACAACGTTTACACTTGCTGGCATTGAATGCGGAGCGTTCTCGTATTTGGGCGAAAGAACGAGACAATGTCGTGTTTGTGAACGTGCCGGGTTATGAAGTTACGTACTGGCATGATGGTCAGCCACTGTTTGAATCAAAAGTTGTGGTTGGTCGAGCTTCAAGAAAAACCCCAATCATGACTGGAACGCTAGATTCGGTGATCTTAAATCCTACTTGGAATGTGCCTTGGAAAATCATGGTGAAAGACATTATTCCAAAAGTGAAACGCAATCCGATGTATTTAATGGAACATAACATTCAAATCATCCGTTCTTGGACGTCGCGCGAAATCATCGATCCAACCACGATCAACTGGGCAACAGTTAATCCAAGAACCTTCCCGTACCGCATGCGTCAGGCTTCTGGTTCGCACAATGCGTTGGGTTTGTACAAGTTCAACATGCCGAACCCACAAGCCATATATCTACACGACACTCCAAGTAAAAACTTGTTCCAACAAGATAGAAGGGCGTTTAGCTCGGGTTGTGTTCGAGTAGAAAACGCCGATCAACTTGCAGAGCTTCTGTTCAAAACTCAAGGTTTGGAAGAGCGTTTAGAGAAAAAGCGGGAAAGCGCTCGTTCATCAACGACTTCGGTGCCACTAGGGGAGCGTATTCCGGTACACATCATCTACCAAACAGCTTGGTTGGAAGAAGGTACGCTGTATTACCGAGATGACATCTACAAATACGACCATCAAGGCTAAGCCTGCCATGGCTCGTAAATTTAAGAAAATTTACAATTCTAAAAAATCGTTTCTGTTCAATAAGTAAACAAAAAATTCAGCGCGACTTCGATATTCCGGACCAATTTATGCATTTGACGAGATAAATTGGTTTCGGTATCGTCCGCTTTCTTTGTTTAGTAATTGAGCAGTGTTTTTGTTTATGGTAAGTCGTAATTTTTCTCGCCGTGATTTCCTTAAAATGACCGCTGGTGGTGTCGTACTGGCGTCTGCAATGCCTACACTTTCATGGGCTTCACTTCCGGATGAA
>NZ_JAWOWF010000149.1:0-1048 GCF_033340295.1 Vibrio sp. 1401 | reverse complement strand
ATCATGGGGGCAAGTTTTGCGTTTTGCTAAATGCAAGACTTACCCTAAGTCAAAGAAGAGCGGATAAGGTTACTTGTGTTAATTTGGTACTAATTCAGACCTGATCTGACAGTTACCCACTTGTTTCGTTATTCGCTTGGCGTTTTAAGTGCTCGATAAACTCCGGGATCTTCTTGGCTAAGTGTTTTCTTGAAGCGTAAAAGGCATACAGCACCAAATCTTCGGGTTCATATTCCAGTTCGATCACTTCCAGATCTCCTGATTCGATTTCTTCATGGCAAAACTCGACAGGTAGAATCGCAAACCCGAATCCTGCTAACGCGCCGGCTTTAGCAAGCTGCCCACTGTTGACCTTAAATGCAGATTTTACTCGTTGAGTTATCTGTTCTCCTTCTGAGTTTTTGAAAACCCAAGGTGTACCTTTCAATGCAGTAAAGCTGCTGATACAAGGAACGTGCTTCAAATCGGTAATTTTGAAAGGCCTCTGACGTGTGTGCAGTAGCTTAGGTGACGCGACCACAACACTGGGCCAACGCTTGATCTCTTTTGCAATCCAATTGCTGTCATCAAGCTTGCCGCGGTGAAAACTCAAGATAACGTCAAACCCATCGAGCAAGTCCTCTTTAGGGCTTAGGTTCGTCTCGCAATTCAATGAAATAGCAGAGTACTGAGCACAAAAAGAGACGACGGCTTTAGCTAGTTCTGGTGAATCTGGCATGACAACGTTGAGCTGCCCCATGACCTCACGAGAGTGTTGCGTCACTTCTTCAAGTGCATCATTCAGTTTGTCTAACAAAGGCTGTGTACGTAAATAGAGGTGCTCTCCAGCGTCTGTTGCACAGATTCGTCGAGTCGTTCTGTCGAACAAACGCACATCAAGCTGTTCTTCAAGTAACGCAATGTGGCGACTGACATTTGATGTCGGCAGAGATAAAAACTCGGCGGCTCTTTTGAAGCTATTGTTCTCGTAGACACAATGGAAGCTTTTTAGCCATTGCTGATCAATTTTCTCAAGCATCTCCATTAATCCCACTTGGTTGGATTATAA
>NZ_JAWOWF010000148.1:0-1050 GCF_033340295.1 Vibrio sp. 1401 | reverse complement strand
CGTTCCTTATATTGACGTAATGCTTGTGCTGTTAATTATTTTTATGGCGACCGCTCCGTTTGTAACTCAAGGCGTAGATGTCGATCTACCAAAGACATCAAATGCAACTCCTGCTCAAGAACTTGCAGGGGATACAGATAGCAGCTTTATCATCATTGAAATCGATCGTGACGGCAATTTAGGCCTAAGCGTGAACGATGAAGAAGTGCAACGTGGTCTTTCACTGCAAGATGTCATTGTTCGAGTTAAAGCAGAGCGTTCCATCAAACCTGATTCACCAGTCGCAGTAGGCGGCGATGCAGCGACGCCATACGCTGATGTTGTCCTTTTACTTGATGAATTGAGTCGTGCTGGAATCCCTAAAGTAGGGCTCCTGACCGATATTAGGGAATAAACGTCAATATTCATGAAAGACAAAAAGAAACAATCGAAAGAGTACACTAAACCGATAGTCATATCGGTAGGTCTGCATGCTCTCTTGGTAGCAGCATTGCTCTGGGGTACTGATTTTGCGATGACCAAACCTGAGCCAACTGGACAGATGGTTCAGGCTGTCGTGATAGACCCTAAACTGGTGCAACAACAAGCGAAAGAAATTCGTCAGCAGCGTGAAAAAGCGGCCAAAAAAGAGCAAGATCGTCTTGATAAATTAAGACGTGAGGCGGAGCAGCTTGAGAAAAACCGTAAGGCTGAAGAAGAACAAATTCGTAAGTTGAAAGAACAGCAAGCGAAAGATGCAAAAGCGGCCAGAGAAGCTGAAGCGGCTCGCAAGCAAAAAGAGCAGGAACGCAAAGTAGAAGAAGAACGAGTTCGCCAAGAAAAAGAGCGTGCAGCTAAACTTGAGAAAGAGCGTAAAGCGAAAGAAGAAGCTGTACGTAAAGCAGAGCAGGAACGTTTAGCCAAAGAAGCGGCGATTGCTAAAGCGGAACAAGAGAGGGTAGCTCGCGAGAAGGCGGCAAAAGAAGCGGAAGAAAAGGCAAAACGTGAACGCGAGGCGGCTCAAAAAGCTGAACAAGAACGCATTGCGAAAGAAAAAGCGGCAAAAGAAGC
>NZ_JAWOWF010000147.1:0-1052 GCF_033340295.1 Vibrio sp. 1401 | reverse complement strand
ATTAGCGATTTTGCTTGGCATTATCACTTGTTTGCTTGTGACTAAGATTAAGCCGAGCTACGTTTTTGCTGGTGCAGCCTTTATTGCTTTCATGGCGGGAATGATGGATTCCACGACCATTGCTGCGAACTTTACCAACTCATCATTGTTAACTTTGGTCCTGCTGATTCTCGCTTCTTGTGCATTAGAAAAAACGTTACTGATCAGTTGGGTGAGCCGTAGTATTTCAGAAGGTCATTTAGGCAGTGTGATCGCCAAGCTTGGGTTATCGACCGCCTTACTGTCTTCCTTTACCAACAATACGGCCGTTGTTGTGTCTTTGATTGGTGCGATTAAACGCAATCAACAGCACGCGCCTTCTAAGCTACTGATTCCACTTTCTTACGCGGCGATATTTGGCGGCACAGTAACGCTTATCGGTACTTCGACCAACCTTATTATTAATAGCTTTGTGGAAGATGCAGGGCTACCGAGTCTGAGCTTTTTTACTCCGACGATGATTGGCTTGGCTGTCTTAGCGGGTGGTCTTTTAATTCTTATTCCGCTGAGCTATTTGCTGCCAAGTTACGATGACCAAAACCAAGAAGACTTACCGTATTTCCTTGAATCTCGTGTTGAACCTGGTTCACCTTTGGTTGGCCGTACCATCAGTGAAAACAATCTGCGTGCACTGCGTAAGTTGTTTCTTGCAGAGGTGGTTCGTGATGGCGTGACGGTATCGTCAGTTGGCCCCGACTTCGTGCTGAAAGCGAAAGATCGCCTGCTGTTTTGTGGCGATGTCGAAAGTGTGGCGACCTTGCAAGAAATTCCGGGGCTGACTCTATTTGGGCAACAGCATTTGAATGGTCAAAACTTTATTGAAGTGGTGGTCAGTTCCTCTGCAACCTTCTGCCATAAGACCTTGAAAGAAAGCCGCTTCCGCGATCGTTTTGATGCGGTTGTTGTCGCCATTCGTCGTGGGCATGAGCGCTTGGAAGGTGGATTGGGCAGTATTACCTTAGCTCCGGGCGATACTTTAGTGCTGGTGCCGGGCAAGCGTTTCGAATCTGAGC
>NZ_JAWOWF010000146.1:0-1053 GCF_033340295.1 Vibrio sp. 1401 | reverse complement strand
CAGGCAGCAAAGAAGTGCTTCTTTCTCTTGCGCCTGTTGCGTACGATCTCGGTCTTGACTTGACCATGATTGCGCAACAAGTCGGCGGCAGTTTTTACGGTGGAGAAGCACAGCGTTTGATTCGCGACGGTGAAGAGATCAAAGTCATGGTTCGCTATCCTCAACTGACTCGTGAAGCGTTTTCTTCATTACGTTACGCTGTCATTACTACGCCAGCAGGCAAGAAAGTGATGTTGGGCGATGTCGTGAATATCAGTGAGCAGCCTGGGGTTAGCACAATTCGTCGCGAAGGTGGTTATCAAACCGTTTATGTGTACGGCTCTATTGATGAAGAACTCGTTGAGCCACAAGAAATTGTGAAAATCATCGACGATAGTATTTTGCCTGATATGAAGAAGCTTCACCCAAGTGTCAAAACAGAGCTGGGTGGTGACATCGAAGAGCAAGCCGCGCAACGCAACGAACAAATCATGTTCTTTGTGGCAGGGATGATCATTGTTTATATCTTGCTTGCCGTACCATTGAAGAGCTATACCCAGCCTCTTATCGTGATGTCCGTTATCCCGTTTAGTTTAACAGGGGCGATTTGGGGACATTTCTGGTTGGGGCTAGACATTAGCATGATGTCGACATTCGGTTTGATCGCAGCCGCAGGTGTGGTGATCAACGACTCGCTGGTGATGACAGATTATGTGAACCAAGTCCGAGAGAAAGGAATGAGCATCAAGCAGGCGGTGGTTGAGGCTGGTTGTGCGCGTTTTCGAGCGATTACGCTGACATCCATCACGACCTTTGCTGGTGTATTGCCTATTATGTTCGAAACCAGTCTGCAAGCACGTTTCGTAATACCAATGGCCGTCGCTTTGGGCTTTGCTGTGCTGTATGCCACAGTCCTGACGTTGGTGTTAGTACCTTGTCTGTATCTAATGCTTGAAGATATTAAAAACATCTTTCGAGCGATTAAGCGCTTCTTCCAGCGTGTCATTGGTCGTTTTAGAAAATCGTCAGTATCTTCAGATATTTCTGCGAATACATCGAACTAGCATCTCTTGT
>NZ_JAWOWF010000145.1:0-1057 GCF_033340295.1 Vibrio sp. 1401 | reverse complement strand
TACGTCGATCCTATGATCGGCACAGCAGCTTCTGGTCATACATTCCCGGGCGCGACGGTACCGGCAGGTATGGTTCAACTGTCTCCAGATACTTTCATCGGTTCTAACACTGATCATGAATCAGGGCTTAACCCTTGGCACTCAGCTTCTGGCTACTGGGATTCATCTAACTACGAAACTGGCGAAGTGGTTAACACTGACGTTCCGCTGTACGGCTTCTCACATACTCACCTTTCAGGTACAGGCGCAACGGACTTAGGCGACATCTTGGTTCTGCCATACGCAGACATGGCGAACACACAACTGAACTCTTTCGACAAAGCCAATGAAGAAGCAAGCGCAGGCTACTACAAAACCAAACTAAACCAAGGTCAAATCGAAGTAGAACTGAGCGCCACCAAACGCGTTGGTTTACACAAATACACCTTTGCTGATGGCGCAGACCGCAACGTGAAGTTCGATTTGGGTCATACCCTAATGAACAACAACGGCAAATCTTTGAAGAACAAAGTAGAAGTGGTGGACGAATACACCATTCGCGGTCGTAAAACCTCAACTGGCTGGTTTCAAGGGCAAGATCACCAAGGTCAGGACATCTTCTTCTACGCGAAATTCAACCAACCAATCGCCAAAGCAATGTTGGGCGAACAAGACCTAGAGCCAACGCGCGAAATGCGTAATGGTGCGGTTTACTCAGGCGATGATCTGACGGCTTACCTAAACTTCGGCACTGGCGAAGAGCCAATTGAAATCCGCGTCGGTATCTCTCCAGTTAACTGGCAAGGCGCACAGAAAAACTTAGAAGCGGAAGCACCAAGTTTCGACCTAGCACAAGTGAAAGAAGACGCGGAATACGCGTGGGCTGAGAAGCTAGCGAAAATCAAAGTAGAAGGCGGCACAGACGCAGAGAAAACCAACTTCTACACCGGCATGTACCACATGATGATCGCACCAATCGAATTCTACGATGTGGATGGTCAATACGTGGATATGCTTGGCACGGTGCGCACACTGAAAGATGGCGACACACCAAACTACTCGATTTACTCAACGTGGG
>NZ_JAWOWF010000144.1:0-1058 GCF_033340295.1 Vibrio sp. 1401 | reverse complement strand
ACCATCTTCAGACTCTCTCTTTACGACTTGACCATGTTTATCGTATTCATACTCCGTTACGCAACCTAGAGCATCGATATCCCACACTCGTTGGCCAAGACTGTTGTAATAGGCCTTTTCAAGATCACCATCAGGAGATACCGTTTTTACAAGCTTACCTAAGCTGTCATAACCATATTGAATTTGAGCACCGGAAGAGTGCAGTTTGGAAATTAATTGGCCTTGCTGGTTGTACTGGTACTGTGTTGTCGAGTTATCTGGGAATACCGCTTTCTCTTTACGCCCTAAATGATCATAGTGCCATTGCCACGTTCTTCCTGTCGGGCTCGATTTTTCAAGCAGATGACCTTGCTCATCATGAATGAAAGTCCACTCATTATCTAAAGAGTCAGAATAAGAGGACTTTGCGCCCTCATAATGGAATCGATAATCATAAATACCTGAGTCACCAAAGTTTCTAATGCACTTAGCACTCGAGCCTTCTCCCGACCATTCAAAGTAATGCGTAAACCCTGTTGGTCGCACACGTTTGGCTATCAAATGTTGGTCTTGATACTCATATCGCTCAGTCAAACCCAAATCATTCGTCGCACTAACAAGATCGTCTTGCTCGTCATAGATATATGTTGTTAATACTTGTTCTGTCTTTGCGTTCAACAATTCAACAAGGCGCCCTTGTTTATCATATTGACACTCAAGAACTGGTCGCTTGTTATGTGCAACTTCAATTAGGCGATGGTTTCTCGAATAACGAAGTTGGAACGTCGAAAAGATTCCATTGCGGATTTGTTTTAATAGCCAAATGTCTTCTACCAACTCAAAACGATATTGATCACCACTAGAGAGAGTGACAATTCGTGTATTTGGGTTTAGGAAATGACAGCTTGCTCCGACATAGACTTGATAACTTGTTGAACCATGCTCAACTGGTTCAAATTCAATCTCGTCAGCAGAATCACTTACAAATTCCCATGAGGTGACGTTGTGCTTTTCATCTGTGACTTCTTTCAGTTCAAATTGAAAAGCATGTCGCCAACCGTAACCAAGACCTTGATTTC
>NZ_JAWOWF010000143.1:0-1058 GCF_033340295.1 Vibrio sp. 1401 | reverse complement strand
CAGAAAAAAGCGAACCGTAGCAACAGCTACCTTTCGCAAGTCCTTGCAGGGCAAGGGGTTTCGTAATCTTTCCCTGCCAACTACCCCAAACCATAAAAATATAGTTAAAGTCATACCTACAAGTACTTAGAGCTAGAGATTTAGCAGTACAAAACTCTCCCATTGAGTTATGTTTAACTGCAATATACAGGGGAATGCAAGCTAGAATACTAGAAACAACAATAGACACGATAAAGTGTTTTAAACGGCACATTTGGCTGGGCTCCATGGTTGCTCAAGATATAGCTTGGCTACACGTGCACCGTAATCGCTAACTACTTCAGCACCCAAAAAATTATAGATCGTAGCTATTTTTCTTATCGTCGGATTTTCAATACGAGCCTGTATTCTAGATAATAGAGCGATCCCGAACTCAATATTGTAGTAAGGACAGCCTAGGGCTTCTTTAGTGACGCCAATGTCTTTCCAATATGAATAATGTAGATTCATCGGCAGTATGGTTTTTCTCAAAGGATAGACTTTATCATACCAGCCATGAGTAGTTTCCATATACATTATTGCTGCGACTAGGCGTGGGTCTACACCATGTTTCTTTGATTGATGAATTATCAAACCGCACCATTTCCCAACTTCACTGAAGCTATCAATTTCGTATAATGGCTTTCTACCGACTGCGCTATCGCTATCAACGATAGTAAATATTGCAGGTGTATCATTGATAATGCTTAACTTCCTTTCCGCAGATTTATTCAGAACAGGTATGTCGTTCATGTCTTATTCCCTCAATCAAAGCAAATATGATACAAATCACATACCAATAAAGTCATCTTAATATTCTGTTTTCAGACACGAATCTCAATCTTGATTTATAACGCCGCGTTAAGGGGTGAGTGCCGCATAAACCTACTTTCAGCAGACCACTTTCACCACAAGACTCACTGCAAACCAAAAATGCCACGCGGCACGAATCCCTCTTGAACGCCTTGTATGGATAATAAGTACTCCAATCGGGTAAGGTGAGACCCAGACTTTAGCTGCAACTAAAGTTCTTCTATCTG
>NZ_JAWOWF010000142.1:0-1059 GCF_033340295.1 Vibrio sp. 1401 | reverse complement strand
TCATCTTGACGCTGTAAGTCGACATTCACTTTGCCAACCTTGTAACCTTGCAACCAAAAATCGTCGATGTTCAACGTTAAGTTTGGCATCTCTGCGTGAAACTTGCGGTCAAAGTTGGTAATAAGTGGCGCATTCTGATCTTCACTAGCGAAAATCGAACTGCGCTCTTTGGTCATTTCCTCAAAGTCTGGCAAGTACAAATGCAGATGGTCTAGAGACACCGATAAATCGTACGGTTTGAGGTACGTTGCTTTGCCTTTCACCTCTTGACTATTCACGTCCAACTGCCAACTTAGGTTCTTTTTACTGGCGTTCAATGCCACATCGTGAAACTCAATGCCGCCCAGCAACAAGTTCGGCGTTTCGACTTCAATACGCGTTGGTAAAGGAATCGTAGGCGTCTGCATGTTTGCCAGCACCGATTGCGCTTTACTCTCTGGCGTATCCAGTAACGTCGCCCACTTATCTAGGTTTAACTCATCTAGACGAATCGAAGCATCGTGCCCAACGACAGGGCTAATTTTAAAACCGCCTTTGCCTAACACTAAGTTGGTCGCGGTTAACACTGGCACATCGCCCGAGATATCAATTTCGGTCTGATATTTCGCATTTGGGATTTGCAAACGAGCCGAAATGCTCTCCTGATTCCCCGATGCTTGGAGTTTCGCCTGACCAGCTTCACCGACCTTTTTCGTCAATGGGTATGGGTATTCACTGGCTAATCGACCGAGCTGCGCCAACACATCTACTTGGTAAGTAAAACCCACATCGTTGAGCTGTAAGTCAATGTCCATTTGCCAAGGCGCATGACCGGAAACCAAGCTCAACCAACGTTCACCCAAATAAGGCTTGAGCGGCTCCACATCCCAATCACCTAAAGTATTGATGGTCACGTTGTAGCCTTGGTCCGCACTTTCGCCGTGGAAATCGAGTGAAATAGGCTGCGAGAGTAACTCTGCTGACAAGCCAGATGTCGTCACCACATCGTTGGCGAACTGAATGCGGCCTGTGGCTTTTTCTAGCATCATTGGCGTCGCATCAATATCAACACGGGTGTCT
>NZ_JAWOWF010000141.1:0-1059 GCF_033340295.1 Vibrio sp. 1401 | reverse complement strand
TTCAACTTTAGTCGGGGCGTAACAAAGGAAAAACGACCGAATAATGGGCGGTTACGGCGAAATTGATAAGATTTGATGATGTTAAAAAGGTGTTAAATTAGCCTAAGGTCTAATGATTTGATGCATAAAATTTTCAATATGTTGCATTGGTTAATCTTTTCTTCATTGATTTCACCGAATCTATACCTAGATTCAACCTTCTCAAGTGATTTGTTTACATAAAGTTTTCGTACCGGAGCTCGGTTTTGAGGCACAATAAAGCCTGTGCTTAACTCATCACGCTTACATCTTAAAGTTGAGGTGATTTAGGAACTTATATGCTTACTCGTTGAGATTGTTTGTAGCTTTTCATTTAGGGAGGGTGAGAATGGACGCAGACACCATTAACAGCTTTTTTCTGATTGGTGCATTACTGATTGCACTGAGCGTTCTTTTAAGCCCCGTGTCCTCAAAGTTGGGGATTCCAATCCTTCTCGTATTTCTTGCGGTAGGTATGTTGGCTGGGGAAGATGGCCTTGGCGGAATCTTATTTGATAATTATTCCATCGCTTATTTAGTCAGTAACTTAGCGCTCGCCATCATTCTTTTGGATGGCGGGATGCGAACGCGAGTCGCCAGTTTTCGGGTCGCCTTGTGGCCTTCGGTGTCGTTGGCAACCATAGGCGTAGCCATCACGACATTGTTAACCGGTTTGATGGCGACTTGGTTGTTCGATTTGGATTTATTGCAAGGTATCTTGGTTGGCGCGATTGTCGGTTCAACGGATGCGGCCGCGGTCTTCTCTTTATTGAAAGGGCGCAGTCTGAACGAACGTGTTGGCTCGACGTTAGAAATTGAATCGGGCACCAACGACCCAATGGCGGTCTTCTTGACCCTCACGTTACCTGCGATTCTCTCTAGTACGGGAACCGAGTAAAGCGCCGGCTTTTTAGCGCTCAGTTTTGTTAAGCAGTTTGGTATCGGTGCGCTTCTTGGTTTTGCTGGTGGCTGGGTCTTGTGGAAAGTCATCAATCGCAATCAACTGCCGGATGGCTTGTACTCGATTTTGACCGTCAGTGG
>NZ_JAWOWF010000140.1:0-1064 GCF_033340295.1 Vibrio sp. 1401 | reverse complement strand
CTTTACGGTTTAGGTCTTTCATCAACAAAAACAGCGAGCCTAGCTCGCTGTTTTTGTATCTATAGTTTTACATGGATATATCGGTCACTTGAACGACGATAATAATGGTCATCCACTTTTAAATACGTAAAGTTACCAATTTGAATGTAAGTGCTATTACGAGGAATGCGGTCGTAATAGTAGTATTGGTGCCTTGGCGGCCTTGGGTTCACCACAATCACATCATGATGTCGGTGTTTATGCTTGTGCTTACGTTTATGGTGGTGATGGTCATGATGATGCTCGTGTTTATGACCGTGTCTGTGTTTTGGATCTGCCATCGCTTCCGCACTGAACACACCCAAAGACAGCATAACGCCAACCATGGCAAAAGATAATTGCTTTGACACAACGATTCCCCTTATCGATATAACTATCACCATATTAGTCAGCATCTGCTTACCACATGTCAGTCGTTCGCTAAGGAGTATCACCTCTCGGTCAGAGCTTATGAGCAATTATCAGCACGACGTCAAAGCCGTCATCTCTCGTAAAACTTATGTCATTGCCATTAAAAAAGCCGCTCGTTTTTCAACGGGCGGCTCATGTATTCAATGTGCTTGTATTACACAGCTTGTGCAAATAGTAGGAAGCAGCCAAACAGGAAGATCATACTCATGCCCATCACACCGCCACCAGCTTCATAAACGCTGTTGTCTTCGACAGGTACACGGCGCACTTTCATTGTCATCGACAATGGAACAAAAACTGCCAAGAACACAAGAATAATGCCTGCGTAGCTTAAAATTGCTAAGAAATGTTCCGGAGCAAATACAGCACCAAGTAGCGGCAGAATAAATGTGGTGACGAATACCACTGGCTTGCTGGTTTTGAGCAAGTCCGCGTTTTGGTCGTAAAGCGCCATTGCCACACCCAAGAATGAAGTTAGCAATGCCAAACCAGTAAACATGGACAGAATAAACTCCAAGCCATTGTACTGTTGACCAAGAACCGAGATAAGTTCAGTGACGTTTGAGTACTGTACCAGCTCATGTGGCGGCAAATTACCCACAACCGCAAACAAC
>NZ_JAWOWF010000139.1:0-1067 GCF_033340295.1 Vibrio sp. 1401 | reverse complement strand
GACATTCATGGAAAGGTGTAGAAGAGGAAGCCAACTGCTGAAAGTGGTACGCTCTTCTCGCCAAAGAAACAAGCAGTACTACCATGAATTATCAGCAGTTGACCGAGGGCAGAAGATACCAGATTTCTGCTCTTTTGGAACGGGGAATTTCCGTTTCTGAAATAGCTAAAACAGTTCAGTGCCATCGCTCTACGGTATATCGGGAGCTTAAACGTGGCCGCAAGGGCAGTCATTATTGCCCAAACGAAGCCCAGGTGTTGTCAATCAAAAAACGTACATCAGCGCGTAAATACCGTATACCTCAGGAGCGTGTTGATTTTATCCGCCTCCTTTTAGAAGCGGATTGGAGTCCAGAGCAGATTTCCAGTGTATTAACTAAAGTCGGTGCCGCCGTCAGCCATGAGTGGATATACCGATTTGTTGCGCTGGATAAACGCTTGGGTGGCAAGTTATATCGCCACTTGAGGCAAGGACACAAGCGGTATCGTCGCGGTAAAAAAGAGAAAGCGCCAGCAATCAAGAATGCCGTTTCGATCGATGATAGGCCGAGCATCGTTGACAGTAAGGAGCGATTTGGTGATTGGGAAATCGACACCGTATTAGGCAAGCACGGCACTGGAGCAATGGTGACTATTTTAGAGCGTAAAACACGATTTTACGTGGTAAAGAAAGTGCCATCCAAGTCAGCGGATGATGTCACCAAAGCAACAATAGAGCTACTCATGCCTTATAAGGAGCATGTGCATACCATCACGACAGATAACGGGAGAGAGTTTGCAGGTCATGAAACCATCGCAAAGGAGTTGGAGGCTGAGGTGTACTTTGCCCACCCTTATAGCTCTTGGGAGCGTGGAGCCAATGAGAATGCTAACGGTCTTTTAAGGCAATATGTGAAGAAAGGAACCGACCTAACAACGGTAACAGACAGCGATATTGAATTCGCTCTATTGCGGATAAATTATCGACCGAGAAAATGTTTAGACTTCAAGCAGCCAGCAATTGTATTTAAAGAAATGGCATTGGCTGCTTGATATTAGCGAGTGTCGCACTTCGCAGTTGAATTCGGG
>NZ_JAWOWF010000138.1:0-1069 GCF_033340295.1 Vibrio sp. 1401 | reverse complement strand
TACAAAAACTGTTGGGTGAGCTACTCGTTTCAACGACTCTTTTGACTGCAACTCTTAAATTCGAAGGCTCAATCACAATCCAACTTCAAGGTGACGGCCCTGTTTCTCTTGCAGTAATCAATGGCGACCACAACCAACAAGTTCGTGGTGTAGCGCGCTGGGAAGGTGACATCGCTGATGACGCTAGCCTGCACGAAATGATGGGTAAAGGTTACCTAGTTATCACTATCGAGCCGAAAAAAGGCGAGCGCTACCAAGGTGTGGTTGGTCTAGAAGGTGAGAACCTGACAGAAGTGCTAGAAGGTTACTTCGCTAACTCTGAGCAGCTAAAAACGCGTCTTTGGATCCGCACTGGCGAATTCGAAGGTAAACCGCACGCGGCGGGTATGCTGATTCAGGTTATTCCTGATGGCACTGGTTCTCCAGATGACTTCGAGCACCTAGAGCAACTGACTAACACCGTAAAAGACGAAGAACTGTTTGGCCTAGAAGCGAACGATCTACTATACCGTCTATACAACCAAGACAAAGTACGTGTGTACGAACCTCAACCAGTAGCGTTCCACTGTGGCTGTTCACGTGAGCGCAGCGGCGCGGCAATCATTACCGTTGAGAAAGCTGAAATTAACGACATTTTAGCTGAAGTAGGATCGGTTTCTTTACACTGTGATTACTGTGGCACAACATATACATTCGATGAAACAGAAGTTACCGAACTGTATACGCAAGCTTCAGGCGGCAATAAAACGCTGCATTAATTTTTATAGCTTATCAAGCACGTAATTTACCCACAAAAGGCCAGCACTATGCTGGCCTTTTTGTGATCTACCCCCCGTAACACCTAGCTTCCCACGTAATAAAACAACTGCTTAATTTTAAGTAATTAATAATCGTTTTGCCCTAGCGCAAAGGATTGCGCGCACGATAAACTATTCGCACCAATATGTGACGGGTTACCTAAAACCTTAATGAAATCATGGGCAATTTTTGAACTATCTCCCTGTTTTCTCCCCGCCCCGTTGCTAGCATGGTGAGCAGATTAAAATTAAAACATTCTTACAAAATCCCT
>NZ_JAWOWF010000137.1:0-1069 GCF_033340295.1 Vibrio sp. 1401 | reverse complement strand
AAAATTGTCAGAATCGCCGCAGGCTACTCGAGTGCAAGCTGCACAGAAAGAACCTGCGTCAGACGTGAGTGACAAACTAGAGCAAATCCGAGAGGAGATTGCGAAAGATCCACAGAGTGTCTTTAAATACATCACCATTTCTCCAGTGAAAAAAGACGACGCCATTATTGGCTACCGAGTTTCTCCGGGTCGTGATGCGGCGTTATTTAATGATGTGGGTCTAGAACCTGGTGATATTGCGGTGCAACTTAATGGGATCGATTTAAGTGATCCGTCTTCTTCAGTACAACTGATGCAAGTGATGAGCGATCCGCAAGAACTGAATTTGACTGTTGAGCGAGATGGTCAGCAGTACGACATCTATATCCAATTGTAATACTTAGGCAACCAGCGTAAGTTCAGGGAGACATACGTGAAACATTGGTTTAGCAAAAGTGCTTGGTTACTGGCAGGGAGTCTACTCTGCGTTCCAGGCGCGATGGCAAATGAATTTAGTGCGAGTTTCAAAGGCACTGACATTCAAGAATTCATCAACATTGTTGGTCGTAACTTAGAAAAGACCATCATCGTTGACCCTTCGGTGCGCGGTAAAATCGACGTTCGCAGCTACGACGTGTTAAACGAAGAGCAATATTACAGCTTCTTCCTTAACGTGTTGGAAGTGTACGGCTATGCAGTCGTAGAAATGGACAACGGCGTACTCAAAGTCATCAAAGCAAAAGACTCTAAGACCTCTGCAATCCCTGTTATGGGTGATGGCAGCGCAAAAGGCGATAGCGTCATCACTCGCGTGGTTGCTGTGCGAAATGTCTCTGTTCGTGAATTGTCACCGCTATTGCGCCAGCTGATTGATAACGCCGGGGCGGGTAACGTGGTTCATTACGATCCAGCTAATATCATCCTGATCACCGGTCGTGCAGCGGTAGTAAACCGTCTAGCAGAAATCATCAAACGCGTTGACCAAGCTGGTGACAAAGAGATCGAGCTAGTAGAGCTTCGCAATGCCTCGGCTGCTGAAATGGTTCGTATCGTAGAAGCCCTGAACAAAACGACCAACCAAAAGAGCACG
>NZ_JAWOWF010000136.1:0-1073 GCF_033340295.1 Vibrio sp. 1401 | reverse complement strand
TGGTATTGAAGCCACGCACGCGAGCAATATCTGGGCTGATACACGTGAGCAAAATGCGATTAAATGTCGGAATCAGCAGCAGCAGGATGATCAAGCAGCTCACTGCAAGCAACGTGATGTCTCTATCGGTCACCGTCAAAATCGAACCGAACAGTACGTTTTCTAGCATGTGTATGTTGATCTTACGTGCGACGTACATCAGCAACGCCGCCCCGACCGCCAGAGCTAACGCCAGAAATACACCGACCAACGTGTCATAAGGTACATTGGTGCGATTTCTCACGAAGTGCAGCAGCAACGCAAAGATCATGCAGAAGCTAAACAACCCTATGATTGGGTTTTCTGGCGGTTCACCAAGTAAAACACCAATAGCGATACCCGTCAGTGCTGCGTGGCCTACTGCTTCGGAGAAAAACGCCAAACGCTTAGCAATCACTAATGTGCCCAGCCCACCGAGTAGCGGCCCCAAAATCAGCGCAGCGACCATCGCGTTCACCATAAAAGCGTACGCAAAGCTGTCGCTCAACCATCCAGCGTCTACACCACTCACCGCCAGTGCTCGTAACCACTCCATTACGCCGCCTCCGCTTTGGTTGTGTAGTGCTTAAATAATGTTTCAATACGATCTGGGCTCAGAACATCCGAGTGGTGTCCGGACGCAACAATCTGACGGTTAACAACGTGCACTTCTGCATCTAAGCGACGCACCGCAGTGACATCATGATGAACCGCTAACACCGTTTTGCCCTGCGCGACAACTTCATGTATCAACCCTTCAAGGTAACGCACACCTTGCTCGTCCATCCCTGTTGTAGGCTCATCCAACACCAACAAGCTTGGGTCATCTAACAAAGCCTGAGCGAACAACACACGCTGTTGCTCACCGCCAGAAAGTTGCCCCATACGACGATCTGAGCGAGCGGCCATGCCGACGCGATCTAATTGCGCCAACGCACGTTGTGTTTGTTTGGTTTTACGGCGCCAGAATAGTGGGATTCGTGTTTGGTTCAGCAACACAAAATCCATCACCGTTAGCGGTAAGCTGGCTTCAAACATCGCTTTTTGAGGAACAT
>NZ_JAWOWF010000135.1:0-1084 GCF_033340295.1 Vibrio sp. 1401 | reverse complement strand
GCTTTTCCCCCAAGTAAAAGGTGCGTGTTCTTTGACCAAAATGCCGGGTGACGCCATAACGTTTGAATCACCGATGGTTTCGACGATGACTTTGCCAGTGTTGAGCTCGTAGTTGTGTGCGATCTCTTCGTCGCTCAAGGCGCGAGTGCACGCAATTTGTCCGTAGAAATAATCCGCATGAGTTGTGCCCAACGCGGGAATGGCTCTGCCTGCTTGTGCCCATGCCGTTGCCTGAGGAGAGTGGGTGTGAACGATGCCGCCAATCTCCGGGAAATGGCGATAAAGCTCTAGATGCGTGGCTGTGTCGGAAGATGGGTTGAGTTTCCCTTCAACCACTTGGCCGTGCAGATCGACCACCACCATGTTTTCAGCATTCAGTTCGCAGTACTCAACACCGCTAGGTTTGATAACAATCAACCCAGATTCTCTATCGATGCCTGACACATTGCCCCATGTGAACGTCACAAGGTTATGGCGTTGTAAATCCATATTGGCTTGCCAGACTTGGTGACGCAGCGTTTTGATTCGTTCGACTAATGAGTTCGCATCATTCCAGACGGTTTGTTCAGACATCTTCACGCTCCTGCGATTGGTGAAACTCCGCAATCTGCTCCATGTGTTGCCCAAGCTCGCGATACGTCGCGTAACGCTGTGCTCGCAATGTTTGCACTTTTGGTGTTGGTGAGTAGGTTTGACGAACAGGACTTGCCATCACGGCTTGTGCTGATTTAGTCGTCGGGTAAACGCCAGCTGCGACGGCTGCAAAAATTGCTGCCCCCAATGCGCAACATTGATCTGATTCGACCACGATGATGTCGCGACCAATCACATCGGCGCACATTTGCATCACGTAAGGGGATTTTTGCGCAATGCCACCAATGGCGATGACGCGTTCGACAGTGACATCTTGTTCTATAAAGCAATCGACGATCGCTTTTGCGCCATGCGCAGTGGATTCTACGAGTGCGGAGAAAATTGCAGGCGATGAGCTACCAAGGTTTAAGTCACAAATCGCACCTTTAAGCCGCTGGTTTGCGTAAGGGGTTCGGCGGCCATTGAGCCAATCCATTGCAACCGGAGTATA
>NZ_JAWOWF010000134.1:0-1086 GCF_033340295.1 Vibrio sp. 1401 | reverse complement strand
CTGAGTTTGACCAAATCTTCGTTTGGCTCTGCGGTGTACGACATCACCAGTTGCCCCAGAGGGTCCACAATCAGCACTTGCCCTTGTTGCACTTTTGCCGCCACGTTCTCATTCATCGCCATGGTTTCCATCGGCATTTCTATCGTGTCTGATGTTGTAGAAGTCCACAAAACTGGCACAACGCGTTCTTGATACTTGCCTAAAGCAACATGGCTTTGTTTGAGTAAATAGAGTTGTCTTTGACATTGGCTGTCGCAAGAATCAGGCACCACATAAGCCAGTTGCCAACCGTGCACCGCCGATGGAGCAGATTGGCCTAACTGCGCTAACGTTGTGTACGGTTCGATGAGCTTTCCTCGGTTTGTCACGCCCGTTTCGTACCAGCCTTGCGCCAAAATCAACTTTGCAACAATCGCTGGTAAGGCGAATAAGCAAATCAGTGCGATCAGCACAAACCGCCCTTTTGTAACTTGAGATGTCATGCCTCACCTCCTTGTGATGCCGCTTTTCTAAACCATCGAATACACACAACCATTGTGAGCAGTAAGAACACGCCAGCCATCACAAACCACTGTACGGCATACCCAAAATGCTTCGCGCTCGTGAGTGGAAGTGGATTCCAAGGAAATGGATATGCCCAGTTTTCTAGGTTGTCTGGCTGCAACACAGCCGGCATCAGCTCTACATTTAACAACTCATTGAGCTCGGAAATATTGAGGTTTTGGACTCGAATCCCCTCTCCCATTTCTGGCATCAATTCTGAGCTTAACGGATTCATTGATTTGCGATACAAACGTCCGGTTACGTTTGTGGGGCTCTTCAACGTCGTTACGGTTGGTAAAGAATCACGAGTTCGCCGCCCTTCGACGAAACCCAATTCTAAAAGCGCTAAGGTTATTGGATCCTGACCGACAGAAACCACTTGGTATGCGAGATAACCCACTTTGCCTTGAAAGGTTTGGTTATCGAGCAAAACCACTGGCAACGGTTCTGGCTTTGCCTCCGCTTGCACTTTCACGCCAATCACGCTCTCCTCTCGCCAGTCATTGTTATCAAGGACAGAAGTGAGAGATTGATACGGGGCAT
>NZ_JAWOWF010000133.1:0-1089 GCF_033340295.1 Vibrio sp. 1401 | reverse complement strand
CCGAAAAGTGATAGAGCAGTACTTTTCACCTAAACACAAACTAAGCAGCCAGAGCTTTTTACATTATCAGCCTTGTATTGCTGCTGAGAAATGGAAGTGGCAAGGGTTGAACATTGAGGTACTTTGGCCTCCTAAACCTGTTGTACGTGCATACAACCCCCACTCTTGTGTCATCAGTCTGGAAGACCCTAGTACAGGTTTTAAAATGTTGTTTACTGGTGATATCGAAGCCATCAGCGAATGGATACTGCTTCGAGAGCCAGAAAAGCTGCGCAGTGATGTAATGCTAGTGCCGCATCATGGAAGCAAAAGCTCTTCTAACCTTAAGTTTATCAATGCTGTTGAGCCTAGTTTGGCTATTGCTTCAACGGCAAAACTAAACCAGTGGGGAATGCCCGCACCTGAAGTCGTTCAGGCCTATACCGATAGTGGTGTTAGTTGGTTAGACACTGGAAGTGATGGCCAAATAACAATCTTACTTGATGGCAATAACTGGCGTTTTGAAAGTAAACGTCGTGAGACAATTGAGCCTTGGTATAGGCAGATGCTGCGTAACCGAGTAGAATAAGAGTCTTACTGTAAGAAAATAAAGCACTTCTATGTCGATAAATACTGATGAAACGACTTGGCAGACGTTTAAACGTCTTTGGCAATTTATCCGCCTTTACAAGTCTGGCCTTATCGTTGCCGTCATTGCATTAGTGATTAATGCTATCTCTGATACTTATATGATTTCCCTACTAAAACCGCTTCTCGATGAAGGTTTTGGTAATGCGGATTCTGATTTTCTACGTACACTTCCTTTAATTATATTTGTCATGATGTTCATTCGTGGCACGAGTGGTTTTGTCTCCACTTATTGTTTGAGTTGGGTCTCTGGCAATGTGGTGATGCTAGTACGACGCATGGTGTTTAATCACTTTATGCACATGCCTGTATCGTACTTTGACAAAGAAAAAACGGGTAACTTGCTTTCTCGAATCACTTACGATTCAGAGCAAGTCTCTGCGGCGACGAGCCAAGCGTTAGTGAGCATCGTACGTGAAGGCGCAAGCATTATTGGTTTGCTTGTTCTGATGTTTTACAACA
>NZ_JAWOWF010000132.1:0-1092 GCF_033340295.1 Vibrio sp. 1401 | reverse complement strand
GTAACTTTGAGAGAACTACTTGGTTTTCCGAGACGTCGGAAACCGCTACACCGGAAAATCAATTGGAGAAATCACCATGGCAGTGAATGTAAATACTAACGTATCAGCGATGACCGCTCAGCGTTACCTAAACAACGCAAACTCAGCTCAACAAACTTCTATGGAGCGTTTGTCTTCAGGTTTTAAAATCAACAGCGCGAAAGATGACGCTGCGGGTCTACAAATCTCGAACCGTTTGAACGTACAAAGCCGTGGTTTGGATGTAGCGGTTCGCAACGCGAACGACGGTATCTCGATTGCACAAACTGCTGAAGGTGCAATGAATGAGACCACTAACATTCTTCAACGTATGCGTGATTTGTCTCTACAATCAGCAAACGGTTCAAACTCGAAAGCAGAACGTGTTGCGATTCAAGAAGAAGTGACCGCGCTAAACGACGAACTAAACCGTATCGCAGAAACCACTTCTTTCGGTGGTAACAAGCTGCTAAACGGCACACACGGTGCGAAATCGTTCCAAATCGGTGCGGATAACGGTGAAGCAGTGATGCTTGAGCTAAAAGACATGCGCTCAGACAACAAAATGATGGGCGGTGTGAGCTACCAAGCTGAAAGTGGTAAAGGTAAAGACTGGAACATTGCTGAAGGTAAGAACGACCTAAAAATCAACCTAACGGACAGCTACGGCCAAGAGCAAGAAATCAACATCAGCGCAAAAGCGGGTGACGATATCGAAGAGCTTGCGACTTACATTAACGGCCAAACTGACCTAGTGAAAGCCTCAGTAGACCAAGACGGTAAACTGCAAATCTTCGCTGGCAACAACAAAGTTGAGGGCGAGGTCGAGTTTTCAGGCGGTCTATCTGGTGAACTAGGCTTAGGCGAAGGCAAAAAAGTAACAGTAGATACTATCGACGTAACCTCAGTTGGTGGCGCACAAGAATCTGTTGCTATCATCGATGCGGCACTGAAATACGTAGACAGCCACCGCGCAGAGCTGGGTGCATTCCAGAACCGTTTCAACCACGCAATCAGCAACTTGGACAACATTAACGAGAACGTGAATGCGTCGAAGAGCCGTATCAAAGATAC
>NZ_JAWOWF010000131.1:0-1105 GCF_033340295.1 Vibrio sp. 1401 | reverse complement strand
CTCAAACATCGTATGTGCCTGATGTTAAGAGGAGCAAAGGCATATCTCCACTTTGGCTACTGCCAATTTTGACGATGGTGCTCGCCGGCTGGCTTGTGGTGAAGTCCATCCATGATGCGGGGCAACGAGTACAGATTTACTTCTCCGACGCTGCTGGTTTGGTGGCGGGACGCACAACTATCCGTTACCAAGGTTTGGAAGTCGGTATGGTGCGTGACATTAATTTGTCCGAAGATCTCGGCAGCATTTACGTGGATGCAGACATCTACCCTGAAGCAACGAAGTTACTAAACGATAAAACGCGTTTTTGGCTTGTTAAACCAACCGCGAGTTTAACTGGTGTGTCGGGCTTGGATGCGCTTGTTTCTGGTAACTACATCTCTATCCAACCGGGGGACGGTCAAGAATTTGAGACCACATTCCACGCTCTCGATTCGGCGCCAACGGACCTACGTGTTTCACAGGGTTTGAACATCAAGCTTAAAAGCAGAGACTTAGGCGGCGTGTCGATTGGCTCTCAGATTGTCTATAAGAAAATTCCTATCGGTGCGGTCTACAGCTACCAACTGGATGAAGATGCAAAATCCATTACTATTCAAGCTAATATCCAAGAGCAATATCGACACATCATCAATGACCGCAGCCGCTTTTGGAACGTCAGCGGCATTGGCGCAAGTATTGGTTTTGAAGGCGTTGACGTACGCTTAGAAAGCATGAGTGCCCTACTTGGTGGCGCTATCGCCGTTGACTCTCCGGACGATGGCGAACCAGTGGAAGAAAATACCGAGTTCCGCTTATATAAAGACTTGAAAACAGCAGGTCGAGGCATTGCGATCAAAATTGCTCTACCTGACGACAATAAAGTCAGCAGCGAAGGCGCACCAATCATGTACCGTGGCATTGAAATTGGTCAGGTCACCGACTTAAGCCTTTCTGAAGGACGAGAAGTCATTTTGGCGTCAGCAGCAATTCAGCCTGCTTTCAGTGACATGCTTACCACTGGCACTCGCTTTGTTTTGGAAGAAGCGAAAGTGTCGTTGTCTGGTGTCGAAAACATTGCAAACCTAGTTAGAGGAAACTTCCTCACTATCGTTCCTGGTGACGG
>NZ_JAWOWF010000130.1:0-1117 GCF_033340295.1 Vibrio sp. 1401 | reverse complement strand
TAAATATCGGACGGTCATCGGTATGCCCGGTAATTATGATCTTCCCTTGTGTCGCTTCTAAGGTGCGTGCAACTTTAGAAATAACTGGCTGTATGTAAGCCACAACGCTCGCACTACCAGATTCAAATAGGTCTTGAGCTTTAAGAGAAATACGAACTCTATCTTGCAACGCTTCCACAGTGACAAGATCCTTGCCAATCTCCGTTGCCAAATACATAGATATTCTTTCGGCAATAGGTGCTGACTTTGACTCAACCATAGGATTACTGACTGCTGGGGTTGATTGAATCAGGTTTACCAATTGAGCAAAAGTTTGGTTGGAAGCTTTGTTCAACTCGTAACTGAAGTACATAAAAATACAAACAAGCAGTGCGGAAGTTACCGAACAAACCACCCACAGAGGTGCACGTTCCGAAACCTGAGCACCTGCCAATATATGTTGTTCTACTTTGTTACTAAGCTCTTGCTGTACTCCGCGACCATGTGACTTAAGCACTGATACAACTTGTTTTCTCAATTTACGGTGAGCTTCAAGCCCATTTTTTTCTAAACGATACTGGCCTATAAAACCCAAAGATAAGCATACGTACATTAGCTCTAGTAAATCTAAGTGGGATTCCGGATGAGCCAAACATCTATCTAGATGCTTAAAAAAAGCCTCTCCACCTTGGCTGCTCGCGTAAAAAGAGCTCAACAGAGAATCATGTGTCCAAAACGATTGACTCCCCCAATTGGTATTCAATACTGCTTCGTCTAAAGAACAGCACAGACAATAACGTGCGGTATCAATGGTTTCCAGGTCAACATCATGTTGACGCAGACGATTCTCATAATCCCTAAGTTTTTGCGCGAGCGTTTCTTTAAGAAATAAAGGATCGGAATGAGTAGCTGTTGCTCTGATTTGTCCAATAATCGAAAGTAGACCATTAGCTTCTGCCAATAGTGGATTATCTCCATAAGCAACAACTGAATCGTTGTTAACCAACTCAGGACTTTTGGATATCACAACAGTACTGTCTGCTGATCTTTGAGGCTGAGCTTTAGATACAGCCGCTCTTCCGCCAGGAGTAGGTTTTACTATCGTCTGTTCCATACTTACCACTTTTATTGATTAATG
>NZ_JAWOWF010000129.1:0-1124 GCF_033340295.1 Vibrio sp. 1401 | reverse complement strand
GGAAGAAGCGCGCCAAATCCATGAATTACCCTATGATATGGTCGTCAAAGTGCCAGCGACCGAAGCGGGCTTATCGGCAATTAAGTTAATGAAAAAAGAGGGAATTCAAGTACTCGCCACCGCTATTTACTCTGCTCAGCAAGGTTTCCTTGCGGCATTGTGCGGCGCTGACTATCTTGCGCCTTATGTGAACCGTATTGATGCGATGAACGGAAACGGTGTAGAAGTGGTCGCAGACCTGCAATTGCTACTGGATCAAAACCAACTGCCTACAAAAATTTTGGCAGCGAGTTTTAAGAATACCCAACAAGCGATGGAAGTGATGAAGTTAGGCATTGAAGCGATTACCTTGCCTGTCGATGTGGCCGCGCAGAAGTTTTCTCATCCAGCAGCTCAGCCGGCTGTCGATCAATTTGATAAAGACTGGAAATCCGCGTTTGGCAACAAACTTTCATTTGAAAGTTAAGCATAAAATTATCGAAAGTCCCGTTCCTCCTCGATCGAGGGGCTTTTGATATGGGAATCTCTGAGAAAAAGTAACATTCGCGCAGGCAACTGTTTATAGATACGGCTTACGAAGAGATTCCCACCTCACTAATCTCGCCTCTACCTTCACGCAAAGTACTCTATTCGTAACATCACTACTGACGAACAACGCTCGTTCCACAAGCAAAAAATTTTTGCTTCAAGCCGACAAACTCACAATCTCAACGCATCAATAAGTCGGTAATTATTAATTTTATCTATTGGAAATGAACACTGTTCATTTATAATCAGCGAACCTAACGCAGTAACAAGGAATCCACTTCATGAAACGCATTGCGCTTCTCTTTGCCATGTTTGCATTACTTTCTGGTTGTAGCAGCATGTCGCCAGAACAATGCCAAACCGCAGATTGGTATCGCGTCGGCTACCAAGATGGCCGCTCAGGCAACAACCCAAACATTTTGTACGAATATATTAAAGACTGTCGCGAAGCAGGCGTAACGCCAAATCACGTTGAGTGGCAAGACGGTTTTGATAAAGGCACTATTCTTTACTGTTCGCCAGACAATGGTTACACGGTGGGTGTAGAAGGAAAAACCTACTATGGCGTTTGCTCTAACGATCTTTTCCTTAAAAAC
>NZ_JAWOWF010000128.1:0-1140 GCF_033340295.1 Vibrio sp. 1401 | reverse complement strand
GTCACGATCTGGATTTGGTCACGTACGCTTTTATCCAAAGCTAACGCTTCACCAAACAACGCTTCACATTCGTAGTTACCGTAAATGTCTGCGTGATCGACCGTAGTGATCCCTAACTCAATATGTTGCTTAAGAAATGACAAACGCTCTTGAGCCGTCATTCCCCAATCTGCCGCACGCCAATATCCTTGAACTAGCTCTGAAAATTCAGGGCCATTTGGTGCAGTCACAACTTTTGCAACCATGGGTTTTCTCCTTTAATTGAACTGCATTCATCCTAGTCTTGTTTTCACATCGTCTCAACGGGTAAACTTTCGCAATTCGAACTGGAGTACGAAATATGTCTTTTGCCCAACGTTTAGCCACTTTGATTGGCGAAGAAAGCATCAGCGGATTTGCGCGACGCGTTGATGTGTCGGAATCGCTCATCCGAAAGTACCTAAAAGGCAGCGAACCTAGCCTAACCAAAGCCAATCAGATTGCGATGCGGGCAAACTGCTCTCTTGAATGGTTAGCGACGGGTTGCGGTTATCTCTACCGTCGAGCTGAAGTGGTGGATATGGATGCCTATAAATTGGCTTTCCAACACGTGATGAACGAAGAGCTGACAGAAGATAAAGAAGAGCTTCATCGAAAGCTCATTGCAGGGTACCAATACCTGCGCGCACATAAAAAGGCAGACGGATTTTTAGATGAATCCGCCATGGCGACATTTCTTGCTTTGCATAAAGAGACTAAAGCCGAGTAAGTCGCAACTCGATCATTTCGCCATCACTGCGTAAAGTAATGACTACGTGCGGTGATGGCTCTGTAAACTCATCTGCTTTTACCCAAACCATCGACCTCTCAATCTCTGGCGGGTAGCGATTTATCAGTAACACCACTTCTTTGTCGACCTCTCCTGCAGATTTGTTTTTCAGCGACGCTGCGACATCGTATTGCTCGTTGCCGATTGCTAAGCTTCGCATCACCAAACCATCTTTTCTTAGATTAAGAATGAGCTCACTCAGCGTTTGTCTCTGATACTCGGTTAAAAAGGAGAATTGCGCTTTCTTTTCTTCGAATACCGCCTCGCCGTATAGCGTCTGCTGATAGTAGGAAAACTCATCTAAACAGAAAGAACGGCTGAGATTTTCTGTC
>NZ_JAWOWF010000127.1:0-1165 GCF_033340295.1 Vibrio sp. 1401 | reverse complement strand
ACAACACCAGCACCTACTGTACGGCCACCTTCACGGATCGCGAAACGTAGACCTTCGTCCATTGCGATTGGTGCGATTAGCTCTACAGTCATCTGTACGTTGTCGCCTGGCATTACCATTTCTACGCCGTCTGGTAGCTGGATGTCACCAGTTACGTCAGTTGTACGGAAGTAGAACTGTGGACGGTAGCCTTTGAAGAATGGAGTGTGACGACCACCTTCATCTTTAGACAGTACGTATACTTCTGATTCGAACTTAGTGTGTGGAGTGATTGAACCAGGCTTAGCTAGTACTTGACCACGTTCAACTTCGTCACGCTTAGTACCACGTAGAAGTGCACCAACGTTCTCACCTGCACGGCCTTCGTCTAGAAGCTTACGGAACATCTCAACACCAGTACATGTAGTTGTAGTAGTGTCTTTGATACCTACGATAGCAACTTCGTCACCTACAGTTAGGATACCACGCTCGATACGGCCAGTTACTACTGTACCACGACCTTGGATTGAGAATACGTCTTCGATAGGCATTAGGAATGGCTGATCTACCGCACGCTCTGGCTCAGGGATGTAAGTATCTAGAGCTTCTGCTAGTTCAACGATTTTCGCTTCCCACTGCTCTTCGCCGTTTAGTGCGCCTAGTGCAGAACCTTGGATAACTGGTAGGTCATCACCTGGGAAATCGTATTCAGATAGAAGCTCACGAACTTCCATTTCTACTAGTTCTAGTAGCTCTTCATCGTCAACCATGTCACATTTGTTCATGAATACGATGATGTATGGGATACCAACCTGACGGCCTAGTAGGATGTGCTCACGAGTTTGTGGCATTGGGCCATCTGTCGCAGCAACAACTAGGATACCACCGTCCATCTGTGCAGCACCAGTGATCATGTTTTTAACATAGTCAGCGTGTCCTGGACAGTCAACGTGTGCGTAGTGGCGTGATGGAGTGTCGTACTCAACGTGAGAAGTTGCGATTGTGATACCGCGCTCACGCTCTTCTGGAGCGTTATCGATAGATGCGAAGTCTTTAGCTACACCGCCGTAAACTTTAGCAAGAGTAGTACAGATAGCTGCAGTTAGAGTTGTTTTACCGTGGTCAACGTGGCCGATAGTACCAACGTTAACGTGCGGTTTCGTACGTTCAAATTTTTCTTTAGACA
>NZ_JAWOWF010000126.1:0-1189 GCF_033340295.1 Vibrio sp. 1401 | reverse complement strand
ACAAGAGACTATGGCGTCAATAGTTAATTTTTGAGGCTATCTGTATCCCACATAACACCATCTCTTAGCATTGAATTTAAGATAACAACCATCTTTCTCATGCAGGCAACAATGGCAACTTTTTTCGGTTTTCCTGCCGTAAGTAGTCGTTCATAAGTTGCTTTGAAAACAGGGTTGCATTGGATAGCCGACATCATCGCCATATACATAACGGTCCTAACTTGAGACCGCCCTCCTTGTATCAGCCGCTTACCTTTAAAGCGGCCACTTTCTCTTGTTATTGGTGCGACACCAATGAGAGAAGAAGCTTGTTTGTTAGTGATAAAGCCCAGCTCGGGTACATTACTAATTAGGGAGGCAGCAAGGACTTTACCAACACCAGGCATGCTTTGGAGAATAGTATTTTTGGCTTGATACTCAGGACAACTCTCAATCAGTTTCGCTATCTTTGCTTCTACTTTTTCAATCTGATTTTTCAGGGCGGTAAGGATAGGGGTAATCGTAGACGAGATATTCTTAGGTAATATTTGTAGTCGGTTTCTTTCCATGGTTTGCATGGTGAGTAGCTGGTTACGCCTTGTGACTAAGTCACTCATAAGGCGTATGTTTTCGCTTTTTAGTTTGGTCAGTTCTGGCTGAACACGTTCGGCATAATGTGCGATGAGAGCGGCATCTAAACGGTCGTTCTTAGCTCGTTGACCAATGGCACCAGCAAACCTTTTAATACGTAGTGGGTTGGCAATAACATAAGGTAATTTGGCTTTGTCACAGGCGAGTATAAAAGGCATTTCTAATCGACCTGTAGCTTCGATGACGACACGTTGAGGTTTGTGTTTCTTAATGGTTTTTATGGCATCGCTGATGCCTTTTTCGGTGTTCGGGACAGTGAAGTAAATATCGAGTGGTCGGATGTAGATGTCTAATTGTGACTTACCAGTATCAACGCCGACATTAATGTTTTGAAGTGTGTTTGTATTCATAATAAGCTAACTCTTGCTTGCAAATGCGGGCTCGAGACCCAGAAGACTATTCGAGTGTGGTGCTTGGAGTTCTATCTGGCGTTCGTACTTGTTACCGGTCTCTCAATTGAGGAGCCATCGTTCAATCGAACTACCAGATAGAAGAACTTTAGTTGCAGCTAAAGTCTGGGTCTCACCTTACCCGATTGGAGTACTTATTATCCATACAA
>NZ_JAWOWF010000125.1:0-1192 GCF_033340295.1 Vibrio sp. 1401 | reverse complement strand
AGGATTTTTCATCCAACAAACTGGACATTTATCCAGTGTCTAAATACCATTGTTATAGATACAAAACACAGGCTAACTCGCTATTATGCAATGGATTCTTGAGCATCAATCTCTCATTCTTTCTTCTCTTTTTGCCGCGACAGCGAGCGGTGTCGCCGTTGGTTGGTGGGTAAAGCAGCGCTTTATTACCCAGACTCAACTACTCGGACAGCAGTTGGTGTCAGAAAAACAGCTTCACCAACAACAGCTTGAACAAGTAAAGCAAAGCCTTGCCGATGCGCAGCAAGAGTTGGATGAACTCGACAACGAGCGCGATAAAGCGGCCTTTGAAGTGCGCCAATCGCACGGCAAGTTGATGGCGGCCATGGAGAAATTGCGTTACTTCGAAGCCGTCAAACAAGAACGTCAGCAGTATTTTGATGAGCTGGGCCAAATGCGTGAACAAAAATCCCGTTTGGAAACGCAGCTTCGTGAGCAGCAGGCGCGCCACGAGCAAATGAATCAGGCTAATGCGGAAAAACTGCAAATTCTAGAGCAGGCCGAAGTGCGTCTGAAACAACAGTTTGAGCACCTTGCCAATCAACTGTTTGAAGAGAAAACCGCGAAAGTCGATTTGCAAAACCGTCAAAGTTTAGAAGGGTTGTTGTCACCGTTAAAAGAGCAGTTAGAAGGTTTCAAAAAGCAAGTCAACGACAGCTTTAGCCAAGAAGCTAAAGAGCGTCATACGCTGGTGCATGAGCTGAAAAATCTGCAACGCCTCAATGAACAAATGACTCGAGAAGCCGTGAACCTGACCCAAGCGCTCAAAGGCGATAACAAACAGCAAGGTAACTGGGGTGAAGTGGTGTTGGCGCGCGTTTTAGCCGAATCGGGGCTGCGCGAAGGGCACGAGTACGAAACGCAAGTGAACCTACAGAGCGAAGCGGGTAAGCGTTACCAACCGGATGTGATTGTGCATTTGCCACAAAACAAGCAAGTGGTGGTCGATTCGAAAATGGCATTGGTGGCGTACGAGCGCTACTTTAATGCCGAAACGGATGCTGAACGCGACTGCGCGTTAAGTGCTCACCTCACCGCACTGCGTGCGCACATCAAAGGTTTGAGCATGAAGGATTACCACAAGCTCAAAGGCATCCAAAGTCTCGATTATGTGCTGATGTTTATTCCGGTAGAGCCGGCGTTCCAAGTGGCG
>NZ_JAWOWF010000124.1:0-1195 GCF_033340295.1 Vibrio sp. 1401 | reverse complement strand
AGATCAAAAACGACACTACAACGCGCCCAGTGCAACTGTCTTTGGCTACTAACGCCGACAGTTTGGCAACGTGGTTACTGCCAGCTTTGCAAGACGTCATGAAAACCCGTCAAGTAGAGTTGAAGCTGACGATTTACGGTGAATCACGTTCAATAGAAAAACTGAAAAGTGGTGAGGTCGCAGGGGCGATCAGTTTAGAGTCTCAAGCGATACCAAATTGTCGCGCCGATTACTTAGGACGAATTGATTACGTTTGTGTGGCTAACCCTGAGTTTTATCAGCGTTACTTTTCTGAAGGTGTAAACAATCAGACCTTAGCAAAGGCGCCAGCGGTTTCCTACGATCAGTATGATGACTTACATAAAAAGTTCCTCACGGAGCATTTCAATGTGCGTCCTGATAGCGTGATTCATCACAACATCAGCAGCTCAGAGGCTTTTCTCAAAATGGCGTTAGCTGGAGTGGCATATTGTTTGATCCCTCGTTTGCAAATTACTGATGAGTTAGAGCAAGGCTCGTTAATTGATATTACGCCTGGCTTCCTGATGTCTTATCGTATTTATTGGCACCATTGGCAGTTGGAAACTGGCGTATTGCAGGAGATTTCACAAGCGATTGTCAATTATGCACAGCGTCATTTACCACAGTAGTGATTGAATAGACGACCATTTCTGACGAATATTAAATGACGAATGGTTGAAATTACACCAAAGTTACACAGTCAAAGTTGTGTTAGAAGTGAAGTTAGGAGCTTGGATAATCACCGGAAGTTTCTATTATGAAACCACTTACTCCTACAGCTCGGCGACTTAACAAAGTTGGTGATGCTGATTTGTGGAGACACTTCACTATTGATATGGATGGATTTGTCGAATGAAACTGTATTCGTGTTTGCTGGCTTCAGCTCTTAGTCTTAGCAGTGTTTCAGTCTTGGCTGATGTGCCTGAATTTGCTCACGTAACAACAACGGGTTACGGTGAGGTGGTCGCAACACCAGACATGGCGACCTTTTCTGTAAAAGTGGTGGATACCACCATGACAGCGGAACAAGCAAAACAATCAGTCGATAAAACAGTCGAAGATTTTCTCCAATATCTGTCTGATGCTGGTTTATCAAAGGATAATATCACCAGCTCAAACCTGTATCTTGAGCCTCAGTATCACTACCCTAATTCGGGCAAAGCTGAGTTGGTTG
>NZ_JAWOWF010000123.1:0-1221 GCF_033340295.1 Vibrio sp. 1401 | reverse complement strand
TCACTTATATCGTAACTGATGGCGATTTGACGGACGAAGCGAAAGTGACTGTTACGGTTACGCCTGTAAATGACAGTCCTGTTGCCGTTGATGACACCACATCTATACAAGAAGACACCGTAGTTACCATTGATGTACTGACTAACGACGCCGACGTGGATGGCGATAAGCTGAGTATTGAATCAGCCTCTGTTCCTAAAGAGCAGGGTACGGTTGAAGTGGTGGATGGCAAACTTGTTTTCACACCGGCAGAAAACTTCAATGGCGACGCCGAAATCACTTATACCGTAACGGACGGTGAATTGACCGACGAAGCGAAAGTAACTGTTACAGTAAATCCAGTGAACGATGCGCCAACCATCAAGGTTGATGCAGTAGAAAGCATCACTGAAGATGCAGTGAGCACTGATACGGTAGTCGCAACCTTAACGGTTCGCGATACTGACACGCCAGAAGACCAACTAACCGTTTCTTTAGAAAATAACTCAAACGGCTACTTCGTGTTGGTTGGCAATGAAGTCAAGTTGACTCAAGCGGGTGTTGACGCGGTTAACAACGATGAACTTAACCTTAAAGATCTGACTATCAGTGCGTCAGTATCGGATGGTGTTAATCCAACAGCTAGCGACAGTGACAGTTTGATTGTGAATCGTGTTAACGATGCACCGACTGTTGAAAATGCCATTGCAGACCAAGTGTTATCGGAAGATTTCGATGCATACACGATCGACTTGAATGAAGTATTCAAAGATACTGATTCCTCGCTAGAATTCTCAGTGTCTGGCAATAACAGCATCCAAATTTCTATTGTGAATGGTGTTGCTACCATCACTCCAACTGCGGATTGGAATGGCAAAGAGACAATTACGTTCACAGCTACAGACCCAAGCGGCGAAAGCATTAGCCAAACCGTAAACTTCACAGTTGCGCCTGTGGCGGACATCGTGGCAGACAAAGCGACGGTTGTGGAAGACACGCCAACCATCATTAAGGTCTTAGATAACGACACGTTCGAAGGCGACGACAAAGTGGTGTCGCTAGATACCAATAACGGCCCGGCCAACGGTACGGTCTCGGTCAACCCTGATGGCAGCGTAACTTACACGCCAAACGACAACTACCACGGTACAGACAGCTTCACGTACATCGTTACCTCCGGTGGGGTACCGGAGTCCACCACGGTGAACGTCGATGTCACGCCAGTCAACGATGCGCCAGTGG
>NZ_JAWOWF010000122.1:0-1223 GCF_033340295.1 Vibrio sp. 1401 | reverse complement strand
CGTCGGGTAACTCCATGCCTTGCGGCAAAGAACTGGTTACATCAACGGCGACCAAGCTGTCTTTCGCATCGAGCGCAAGTAGTAGTTCGGTAACGGCGCTGCCCGCACTGACGACGCGTTCTGAGTTTGGGGCGTTGTCGGCAAAAAGGTTCGTGCTTGCAAGTAACAGAGCGGCAGCAGTCAACGCAGTGCGCACTGGTGATAATGTGTTCTTCATGAAAATGTTCTCAGTTTTATGTTCTTGTTATGGCGACTCTTCAGTGAGCAATTGAGTCGCCTGAATTCCGTTTTCTTGCAAAAAGCCAAGAAGCTGAACAAGTGATTGAATATTGGCTGTTTTTTCTGCACCAATCACAATAGGTTTATCGGTTGATTTACTCTCTTCTAGCAGCGCGAGAGTGAAGTTTTCCCAATCAATGTACGTCTGTCCGTTGATCGCCCAATAAGGCTCATCCTTGAGGATATTAACGGTAATCGACTGCTTATCGACCTCTGCAACGGCCTGCGAGTCGGAGCTTGGCAGCGCGACATCTAATGAGCCGAGTTTGACTGCGGCGGTAAGCATCAAGAAAACCATCACAATAAAAATGATGTCTAACAGCGGTGTTAAATCTGGTGTTAAGCCGTTGCGGTTATTGTCCTGTGGTACTTTGATCATGAAGCTTTCGCCTCAGCCGTTTTGGTGACACTTGCCGTTGTTTTTTCTGGAGACACGTGCTGCAGGTAAATCCCTTCAAGCCACAAATTCACGAAGTTGAGAGTATGCTCAAGTTTGGCGAGTACGCGGTCAACCCACAAACCGCTGATTTGTGCGCCAGAAATAGCGGGTAGGGCGATGATCAAGCCTGCGGCCGTTGTGCGCATGGCTAAACCCAAGCCGTCGGCCAAATCGTTAGGTGTGATGTTCCCAGTTGAAACCGCAATGCCTTTAAACATCTCAATCAATCCCAATACTGTGCCGAGAAGACCAATTAGCGGGCTGATTACGCCGATCAACGTCAGAAGGCGAAGACCAGAATGCAGTTGATGACGCTTTTCTTGCAGCCACATGCCAGCCGCGTCTTCACGCAGCGATTTAGCGAATGAGTGGTGAGCCAATAGCATTGCTACACCGCGATAAAGCAAGGGACGCTTGCCCGACAACTCATCGGCCAGCGCTTCAATATCTCGGCTGTTGGCTGGGTCTAGACTAGCCAAATGTTGACGAATTGCACTTTTGCCAA
>NZ_JAWOWF010000121.1:0-1230 GCF_033340295.1 Vibrio sp. 1401 | reverse complement strand
TAATCCTCTGTAGACCACACCAATAAATGGCTGCGGAGGTGGGTTACTACTTATAAGTGTGGCAAATTAGGTAAATATCGTACATTTAATACGGAACAGCCCTGATATGGCCATCAAAAACGAAATTACTATTCTCACGAGAGCAGAACAGGCAGATCTTTATTCCCCACCCATTTTTTCAATCGAAGAACAACGTCTGTACTTTTCTCTGAACGATGCGGAATTGGCAGTTTTTCGGTCAATTCGTCTCAGAGCTCATAGATGTTACTTTGTCGCGATTTTGGGATACTTCAAATCAAAGCCCGTCATCCTAGATATCGCTTACTCGCAGGTTTCTAAGGATTTAATGTTCATCAGTAAAGAGCTGCTTGGCGGCAAGGGGCTCAGACCATTCACTCCCTCACAAAAACAAAAAGATCGACTCTACGCAAAAGTATTAGACCTTGCTGGTTATCACAAATGGGACGAAAGTCAGCACTTCAATTCTCTTTTCGACCACCTTGTTCAGGTGGGCAATGCCTGGCTGGAGCCGCGTTACCTCTTTGATACTGCTATTGAATTCCTAACCAGTCACAGCATTGCTATCCCTAGGTACACCGTACTCAAGAGACTGATAAGCAGAGCGATGCAGCAGGTCAGAAAAGACCTGGCGCACCAACTTAATCAACTCACCAGTCCTGAACTTCACGTCTTTCTGGACAGCATAACAGCCATTGATGACGGACTAAGCCTGAACCAGCTCAGAGGCGGTGCAAAAAGTCTGACCGTACCTGAACTTAAAAAAGAGCTTGCCCTTTATCATCAGTTAGCGCCATGGCGCACGCAAATCAATGGCGTTATCGATGGGCTTAATCTGTCTCTTAAAAATCGACAACACTTCGGTGAGCTCATCAACTATTACGGTAGTAAACTCAAACGATTCAAACGCGCACAGCAGCATCTATGGTTGCTATGTCACCTGACAGAGCGGATACAACTGGCACTGGAACGGTTAACTGATGGGTTCATTTACCATATCCGCAAGCAACAAGAAGCTGCCAACACCTTTGCACAACAAGCAGTGTTCCTGTCCTGGCAGTCAGCCGCGGACAATGTCACGAAAGCGGCAGAGTTACTGCATCTGTTTGTGGATGAGAACATTGATGATAATCAACCCTTCTCAGTAGTCAGACAACAGGCATTGAAGGTCATGAATGACAGGGATATCCAGACCCTCTGCCTTTACCTGAA
>NZ_JAWOWF010000120.1:0-1246 GCF_033340295.1 Vibrio sp. 1401 | reverse complement strand
GCCGATGGAGTCATATTAGATCTGAGCGGTGAGGAAGGAAATTTGGTTTTAGCTATAGCTTTAATAACTAAACTCAATGAGCAATTAGGTTATGTGAGTAGTAGAATAGTCGAAACCCTCGACCATTGTATTTCTTCATGGTCGAGGGGCATTCATTGGGGGTCTAAGCCGTTTTAAACATGGCCATTTGTTGATTCAACTCGGTGACTTGTTGCTTCACTTGCAACGACGTCTCAGAAGCATGCTGACTGTTACTCGCCACCATTTCGACCGACTGCGTAATGCCTGCCATTAACCCATTTATGGATTGCGTTGCGTGAGATTGCTGCTCGGCAGCAGCGGCCAATTCTGCCATTTGCTCGTTTAGAGAACCGATCTGCTCTGTCGTTGAAACCAATCTCGTTACGGCATTATCGATGTGCTCAGCACCTTGCTCTGCCAACGACTGGCTGTGTTCAATTTCCTGAACCACCGTGTGAGTTGAACGCTGAATTGCGTTAATAATACCGTTGATTTCTGTCGTCGATTGCGTGGTTCTTGTCGCCAACATGCGCACTTCATCGGCAACCACAGCAAAACCTCGCCCTTGTTCACCAGCTCTCGCCGCTTCAATTGCCGCATTGAGTGCCAGCAAATTAGTCTGTTCTGCTAACCCTTCAATCACTTCCGTCACGCGGCCAATTGCTTCGCTCTCTTTGCTTAACTGCGTAACTTGGGTGCTGGCGCTTTCTATGCTGCTGTGTAAGCTTTCCATGGTCGCTTTATTTTTCTCAAGTGCGTCACGACCTTGTTCTATCTCATCTTTTGAATCTGACAACTTTTGCACCGATTGATTAGCTTGATCCAACGTATTACTCGCAGCAAAGGCAATCTCTTCGAGTTGACGCCCCATTTCTGAGATATTGGATTGTTGTTGTTCAACGTTATTGGATGTCACTTGTGCCGATTCGAGAAGCGCACCCATGCTGGTGTCCACTTGGTTCGCTTTTCCATTTACACCTGCAACAATGCCTGCCAGTGACTCGTTCATGCGATTGATAGAGCTCGTAAGGTCAGCCAGCTCATCCTTGCCAACAACGTTCAATGGCGGTTGAGAAACATCGCCAGAGGCTATAATCTTCGCTCGTTCTGATAATCGCTGGACTCTGCGTCCAATGGTATTTCCCATGTATTTTGAAATCGCAATCGCCGCAATCACGACCAGTAATGCTGCCACCAGCATCGACGTAAGCACATTTTTGATTGA
>NZ_JAWOWF010000119.1:0-1253 GCF_033340295.1 Vibrio sp. 1401 | reverse complement strand
GCTACGATGATTAACTGATGTAACCGATCAGATCGTAACTTCCTGATTTAGTTCCATCGAATTACGCAACAAAGCCAGAAACATACGCGAAGCTTTTGAAAGGGTTTTGGGTATATCATTTGGTTCAGAAACATTTAGCCATGAAATTAGAATTTCTGGTATTTTGGGAGATTATAATCAACTGTTCTCAAGCGACTTTTTCTCGAGTTACTTGAAAGCACTTGAGCTCCCATCCACGGATGAAAACTTCTTTATAAGAAAAAGGTGCCGTGACTTTTGTCGTTCTGTCCTTGAGCTGCTTATAGGGGCTTGTGGCGAAGAATTAGTGCATAATTTAAATGATGGCATTTTTGAAAAGAAACCTGATGAGATTGACATATTTGATGATCTCGGGGCTATTTTTTCTTTAGATTATAGAGGGGCAGGTTTGACAGGCCTCGAAGTTATCTTAGATGGCGAGCCAATTGCAATAACAGCTGATACAAGTGATGAACACCTTATATGTGCATTTGCCCTAGAAATTCTTGAAGATATCTTTGCTGCTTCACTAGACTATCAATCACTGATTGATTCTAACTGGCGCTATCTTTATAGCCCAAAAACAGATTGGGCCAAATTTTGCAAGATAAATATATTTTTGAATACGGCTCAACGATATATATCATCTATAGCTGATAAATTCCATGAGAAAATAATAAGTGGTGATGGTTACTATCATGATATTCTAAATATTAAAGAAGAGCATGAAATTAAGGCTATTGGTACAACGAACTATAACAACTTTATCGGAACAATATCAGATGAAGATGTTTATTATTTGAATGGTTCAGTTGATGACTGCTATGATCCTTACCTAAATACTATTGTATCTAAAGAAATCTCAGCCGATAGTCAGCATTTTACAGTTCCATTTTTATTTACTCAAAGTGGGATTAAACCTCTCACATCAATTAAAATGTCTGAACGTTATGTGAAATTATACAATAACCTAAAGGAGTCTGATGTAGTCGCAGTTATAGGCTATGGTTTTAATGTGGATGACGGGCATATTAATGGCCTATTCCGTTCTTGTATAGAAGATGATGGAAAGGAACTAGTTATTTTTCACTACACAAATGACTTTGGTGCAGAATCTGATTTAAAGCTTAAAGAGTATTATCAAGAAAGATTGAGGTTGAACCGTCATTCCGCAGCCAATTTCAGAATTAAAACAATGTGATCCAGTGATCGTTTACAAATGTTAGTGCGACAGA
>NZ_JAWOWF010000118.1:0-1254 GCF_033340295.1 Vibrio sp. 1401 | reverse complement strand
TGACCCGTCCTGATATGGGTTGACACTTTTTAACTAAAACGCTCGATGTACTTCATCGGGCGTTTTGTATTTTAAAGCCGTATGAGGCCTCATTTGATTATAGATATCTACGGACTCTGCTACCATCGTCCTTGCTTCTTTCAGATCTTTCGGTTTCTTCAGCAAGAGCTCCATTTTGAGTATCCCATTTACACGCTCAGCTAAAGCATTCTGATAACAGTCATACCCGTCAGTCATTGAGCAAGTCACTCTATGTTTCTTATGGATATCTTGATATTCCTTCGAACAGTATTGTGAGCCTCTATCTGAGTGGTGTATTAGCTTTTCTTCACTCTGCCGTTGCCTGAGAGCTGAGATAAATGCCCGCTTAACTGATTGAGTTTTCATGTTGTCATCCACATAAAAACCAACAATCTTCCTTGAATAAGCGTCTGTAACCAAGCTGAGATAACTCTCTCCATTTTGAGTTGGCAAGTAAGTAATATCAGCAACCCACAGTTGTTCTGGCTTCGTTGGTGTCAGCCCATCTTTCACTTTGTTTGGGTGACAGAAAAATCGATGACGGCTGTCAGTCGTTCGGTGATAGGCTCGTCTTGCTCTCACTAACAGCCGATGCTTTCTGAGAAGTTCAAAGAGCTTATCGCGACCTATTTGAATGCCCTTTGTTGCTGCTAAGAACTTCAGTTTACGCGTGCCAATGCGTGGCTGCTTCAGCCTGACTTCACGGACAAAGCCAATGACAGCATGCTCATGATGTTCACAACGAGATTGAGTTTGGCATTGCTTATAATAAGCTTGGCGAGAGATTTGTACTAACTGACAAAACTTCGTAACGCTCAAACCTACTATGGTTTTCTCTTGGACAACGCTTCTTTGTGCTTTTTTGTCACTCTAACACCATAGTCACGTTCCATAACGTTCACGACAGCTTCAAAGAAGTCGGCTTTGAGTTGAGCATCTTCGAGCTGCTTCTCAAGCTCTTTAATACGTTGCTCTGGTGTAGGAGGTAAATTGAACTCGGCCATAGAGTCTCCTTTGGACATAAAGTTAGGTGTCCCTTTAGACCAATCTAGTCGACCATGCTTACGAAGCCAAACCAAAACCGTAGAGCAACCTTGGATGCCATACTTCTCTTGGGCTTGTTTGTAAGTGAGGCTTCCTTTTTCAACCTCATCAACTACAGTGAGTTTAAAAGCGAGGGAGTAATCGCGCTGAGTTCTTTTAGTTGTTGATTTCATAACACTCTCCAATTTT
>NZ_JAWOWF010000117.1:0-1290 GCF_033340295.1 Vibrio sp. 1401 | reverse complement strand
TGAATGACAGGGATATCCAGACCCTCTGCCTTTACCTGAAAAAACAGAAACGGACCGTGGAAGAGTACCAGTGGCAACATTACGATGAACAATGCAATCTCCTGGAGCAACTGTTAAGGCAGGTGTTCTTGTGCCTTGAATGTGAGGCCGGTAAAGGCTCAGAAGCCGTCGTCGCCCAACTTCAACAGATGCAGACGGAAATCGCATTCGGTGGACCACTGAAGACGATGGATACGTCGCTCATCCCGAAAAAGCACCTCCCATGGTTGGTTAAACAGGATAACGTTAACCCGCAACGTTACGAATGGCTGCTCTACCGGCAGTTAACCTCACGACTGAATGGACGCATTTATTTGCCAAATGTTACCAAATACCGCGCACTGGAAGACGACCTGATCCCCCAGACATCGCAGGATACCTTGCTGGCCTCATCAACACTGGACAGACTAAAACAGCCCGCAGAGTTATTGTTACAGGAGAAACAACACCGGCTGGAAAGTGCACTCAAAGACGTTGCTCTCCATATTGATGAGGGAGACAATCGAAATGTGATCATGAAAAATCGTACCGGTACCCGCTGGCGTCTGCCGACCAAAAGCGCTACATCTCTGGTCAACAATCCCTTTTTTAAGCGAATGCAACCGGTCGGTATCGCGGATGTACTGCGGTATGTAGAGCGCGAAACCGGGTTCATGAAATGTCTGACTCATGTACTTCCGATACAAAAACAAGGGTTCACTCATCAGGATGATTTACTGGCCATTCTGATTGCCAACGCCACTCACCGTGGTGTGTATGGCATGGCGCAGATCTCCGATCGAAGCTATGAACACCTGAGTACGGTGCAGGCCAACTATATCCGGCCTGAAACGCTGCATGACGCCAGCGACGTGATCAATAATGCGGTTGCAGCGCTACCCATCTTCCGCCACTACCATATTCAGGAGGACCAGCTGCATGCCAGTGCGGATGGTCAGAAATTCGAAACCCATCTGGAAACCTTTAAAACCCGGTACTCCTCTAAGTATTTCGGCACCAACAAAGGGATCACGGCCATGACACTGGTGGCCAACCACAGCGCCCTCAATGCTCGGATCATCGGTTCCAACGAGCACGAATCACACTATATTTATGACCTGTTACAATCCAACAGCAGTGAAATCAAACCTGACGTACTCTCGACAGATACACACGGTGTCAATCATGTTAACTTCGCCTTACTGGATCTATGCGGTTACAGTTTTGCACCGCGATACGCGCAGTTCAGTAGTGTCATCAATGATCTGTTTG
>NZ_JAWOWF010000116.1:0-1308 GCF_033340295.1 Vibrio sp. 1401 | reverse complement strand
CAGGGCAAGATCATGAAAATCCTTTATGGCATAAGGGGTGACGTGAAGTGATGTTTCCACTAATTTGTACATTTAAATCACAATAATTTCAATACATTCAAGATCGATTTGATGATCAGATTTAGGTGTGATCATATACTGTTTTTTAACAGCAGATATTTAGCCTAATGAACGGATTAAGCCTTTTGGACCATATATCAGTTATTCGAGACCCTCGCCAAGCTTGGAAAATAGAGCACACGCTAACCGACATTATCTTCTTAACGATTACAGCAGTGATTGCTGGTGCTGAAGGTTGGGAGGATATTGAAGATTTTGGTGAAGATAACTTGGATTGGCTTAGACAGTATGGTGATTTCAAACAAGGCATACCGGTACACGATACCATTGCCCGAGTTATCAATCTAATCTCCGCTAAGCAACTGCAACGATGCTTTACTGCGTGGATGAAAGACTGTCATGAAGCGACTGAGGGCGAAGTTATTGCTATCGATGGCAAAACTCTCAGAGGTACATACAACAAAGACAAGCGTTGTGGTGCAATCCATATGGTTAGTGCGTTTAGTTCAGCAAACCAAGTTGTACTAGGACAAGTTAAAACTGCAGATAAAAGCAATGAAATCAAAGCGATTCCTGAACTGCTTGAAATGCTTTCCTTGCGAGGTTGTTTAGTGACGATTGATGCTATGGGATGCCAGAAGGATATAGCTGAAAAGATAGTCATTCAAGATGCAGATTACCTCTTAGCGGTAAAAGGCAATCAAAAACGATTGGAGCAAGCGATTAGCCAAGAGTTTAATTCTAGTATGATTAATAGTTTTGAAGGTGATAAATACGTCACTCAAGAGAAAGGTCATGGTCGTACAGAAACACGTTTGAGTATGGTTGTTCACAATACAGATTTCTTAGGCGATATAGCGTTTGGTTGGGCCGAACTCTCCACAATTGGTATGGTCGTTTCAATTCGTCAAGAAGGTGATAAGCCAGCAGAAACAATGCAAGTCAAGCACTACATAAGCTCAGCAAAACTAACGGCTAAGGCTTTACTAGAGAGCACGCGAGCACATTGGAGCATTGAAAATCAGATGCACTGGCGATTAGATGTTGGTTTTAAAGAAGATGAATGTCGGATACGTCGAGAGCAAGCTGGTGAGAACTTAGCAGTTATAAGGCATATTGCTTTAAACCTGCTGACGGAAGAAACCAGCTTCAAAGCTGGGATCAAAAGAAAGCAGAAAAAAGCGAACCGTAGCAACAGCTACCTTTCGCAAGTCCTTGCAGGGCAAGGGGTTTCGTAATCTTTCCCTG
>NZ_JAWOWF010000115.1:0-1334 GCF_033340295.1 Vibrio sp. 1401 | reverse complement strand
ATGTTTACGATGTACTACCATACAGTTCAGTGATTTCTATTCTGTCGATTGTTTTGATTTTGGTGTTCTTTATCACCTCATCTGACTCCGGTTCATTGGTTATCGACAGTATCACTGCGGGCGGTAAGATTGATGCTCCCGTTCCACAGCGAATCTTTTGGGCGTGTATCGAGGGTTCAATTGCCGCGGTTATGCTTTGGGTTGGCGGTAAAGAAGCCTTACAAGCGCTACAGTCTGGTGTGGTTGCGACCGGCTTGCCATTTACCTTTGTTCTGCTGTTGATGTGTGTGAGTTTGGTGAAAGGTTTACGTACCGAACTTTCCGCTTACCGCTAATCGATGTTGATAAATTAATACTCAATGCCGAGCATTCATTGCTCGGCATTTTTATTTCTGCTTTTCTTTTTAAGAAATTCCGTTACAGTTTGGGCTTCTTTTTCATCACTCAACTGCATTATGTCGCTTGCTAAACTTATTCTCATTCGTGGTCTTCCTGGCTCAGGAAAAACAACCTTGGCGAAACAATTGGTAAAAGATTTCGATGCGAAGCATTTCGAAGCCGACATGTATTTTGAGAATGAGAAAGGCGAGTACCACTTCAATCCGTCTTTGCTTCCGCAAGCGCACGAATGGTGTTTTGAACAAACGCGCAAATGGTTGAACAAAGGGAACATCGTGATTGTGAGTAATACCTTTGTACGACATTGGGAAATGAAGCGGTATTTAGATTACTGCCGAAAGAAATCTATCGAGGTGGAAGTGATGGTGTGCTCGGGCGAATATCAGAGCATTCATAATGTGCCACCAGCGACAATCGAGAAGATGCGTCGCCAGTGGCAAGAGTAATAAAATAGACTCGAAGCATTACTGGCCGCGTCCATCAATCATTACGATAAGCGTTTTGCTCATGATAGAAAGATCCATCGTGATCCACGAGTAAAACGACCCAAGGCTTAGTGCATAGCTGTGGTCAAAACCGACTTTTCTTCTCACGTCTTCAATGCAAGCATCGTAACCTTGGTTTACTTGCGCCAAGCCTGTAATACCTGGCAGTACGCCGTATGTACGCTCTACAAAGTAGGGAATTTCATCTTCCAACTTTTGATAAAAGGCAGGTCGCTCGGGGCGAGGGCCAATCATAGACATTTCACCTTTCAATACATTGAATAGCTGCGGTAACTCATCGAGACGAGTCTTACGTAAAAATCGGCCGACCGGGGTAATGCGTGGATCATTTTCGGTTGCCCAAACGGCACCTGAGCGTTGTTCTGCATCGATGTACATCGTGCGAAACTTCATGATTTGAAACAGATCCATCTTCTCTGGCGTGCAGCG
>NZ_JAWOWF010000114.1:0-1363 GCF_033340295.1 Vibrio sp. 1401 | reverse complement strand
CGTGCTAACGACTGCTCTTGCTGTATTGCTTTTCCAACGACTGGAGCTGCTGCGTCAAGTTGTTTACTTGCATGGTCAAGCTGCTCACACTGCTCTGTAAGCGTTGGTTCTCCTCGCTGCTCTGCTCGAATCTTTTCTCTAAATCCTTGTAGAGCTTCACGAACTCGCTGTGCTGCTCCTTGTGCTGCCTCTCTAAAACCTCGAAGGCGTGCAAAAGTTGTTTCTCTAGCTCGGTCATTTATTTCCTCTCCAACTTGATCAGCTCGTTCTTGCCATCGTTCATTGTCCACCCCTCCAGAATCGAGTAACCCTCTGGTATCACAATAAAACGTTCCCCTTTCTGGCTCTCGTACAGAGAAAGCCCCCAAGTCTTGTTCTGGAACTGCTCTAGGATCGCTTTTTGGCGGGCTATCTTTTTCTGATTGTCTAATATCGTCTGCCCTTGATACCAAGCGATCCCGTAACTGACGATCACCAAAAATAACAGGGTCACTGGCAACCAAATCCATGTTTTCATCACCAAGAGATTCAAACGTGATTGCTGCTCTTGGATGTCGTTTATGATTTTCTGCTCGCTTGATTTCAACGCATCTTGAATACGTTGTTCGTGCCTCTCGAAGTCTTTCTTTAGCGTTTGCTCGATAGCGTTGGCTTGCTTCTTCGATTGCGAATTGAAGTCCCTCGCCATATTCAAAATCTTGCTCATACAACAAACCTTTTAATCTTATGTTTCGTTTCCCACTTTCGGGGTTCTTAATACTGATGCTCTTAGCGGTCACTCTGGCGATCTCAAATCCTTTGCTTTCAAGCGCACCAATTACCCCTTTTCGACTACGGATTGCGCCTGATTGAGCAAGATTAAGTAGGCCATCGGTAAGAAGTTGCTGAATCTCTTTTGCATCGGATGGAGTGTCTTTAGCACTCACCAAGCCTTGCTGATTAGTAGGGTCATCTGGGTCATGAAGCCCTAGTTCAAGATTCTGAATGGTGCGCCACGCATCGATACGAGGATTGTCTGCAAAGTGGTAGTAAGGTTGAAGTCGCTTGCCAGAATGAAGCTCAATATTTGGAATAACAAAGTTCAGCTCTAACCGCCCTTTATCAAGATGCTCTACCCAAAGAATGGAGTATTGGTCTTTGTCTAAGCCTGGTAACAAAGCCTTTTCAAAATCAGCCATGAGGCGATCTTTAATCTCTTGTGATAAGTCCGTTTCAGCAAAACAGAGAAAGCCCGATGTGTACTTTTTGGCGTAAGGACTCGAATCAATGAGTGATTGAACTAAATCAGGATCGCCTTGATTGAGTGTCGCCCTCTCCCGATTTCTATCTTTCCCTAAGAGATAATCAACAGGGCCACTCCCAA
>NZ_JAWOWF010000113.1:0-1400 GCF_033340295.1 Vibrio sp. 1401 | reverse complement strand
ACAGCAACCGCACTGAAATGCTGTGGTTTTCCTACCCTAACACCAGCGAGCACGACATCGACTACCTCGGCGTGTGGCAGCAAACCCAATACCACCAGCAATCCATGACACAATCGTGTCTGTTAATGCGCCACCAACAAGTGATGCGATTGCCACGCAGCGCCGAGACCTGCCCAACCGATGCAAGCCTATACACCCAAGATGTCACCCGCGAGTTTGCCGATATGTGGTGGGTAAACAATGACGAACCGAAAGCCAATTTGGCGCAAATGAACATCATGGTGCGCTGGTCAACCACTCCGGCAGAAATCAACTACACCACTTGGGAATACTTACCGGCGGGAGCCAACTGGGAGCAAGGCATTTTGTATCGCTACCAACAGAACGTTAGTCGTAACCGAGATGGTTCTGATCATATTGAAACGCATACGATTTCTGAATTTGTCAAAGTGAGCGAGGAGGTATAACCATGGCAACGACTTCAGCCCTAACCCACATTATTCAGCAGTGGCAGTCTGGTAATAAACAAGCCGAAAGCGAGCTGTACCAATTCGCCTATTTGCAACTGCGTAAAATCGCCCAACAAGAACGTGAGCGCAACGCCGAAAAATACGGCACCGACAACATGGTATTGGCAGACAGCGTCAACAGCACCACCGCATTGATTCATGATGCTTACCTAAAGATGTCAAACTGCGACATGAGTGAAATCGCCACCAAGCGTGATTTTTTCTTAATGGCAGCTAAAGTCATGCGCCAAATATTGATCGACAACGCTCGCTCACACCAAGCGCAAAAACGCCAACACATCACATTGATGAAGGACGAAGAAGACCGCTTTGAGCAGTTGATCATCATGGACAAAGCCTTAGATAGCTTTAGCACACGCTACCCACGTCAATCGAGCGCCTTAAAACTCAAATACTTGATGGGCATGAAGAACCAGGAGATCAGCGAACTGCTAGAGTGCAGCGCAAGCCTGATCGAAAAAGACCTCAAGTTCTCACGCAGCTGGCTGCAATCAAGAATGGCACACGCATAAATCATGACCAAGAAACTGTGGATTATCGGCGCGATCGGCGCCGGTTTATTGGGCGTTTACTTGTTAAGTGACGAGAGCAACATGGCGTCTGCGGCCAGCTCTTTAAACAGCTCTCCTGTCGATAAAAGAAAAAGCCAACATCACTATGGTGAACGTACGTCGTTAATTGAGGTGAAGCAGGCGCTCACAACATCGGCGTTGGATGGCTCGAGCTCTCTCGATTTAGATGCTGTGCTTAATGCCACCCCATTCGATCAACAAAACGTCGCCGAGAACCCTTTCGATACGTTTGATGGTTACTACCCTTACGATCTGACAGCCGTGACACCACAACCCAAGGTTGATGCGGCGAACAACA
>NZ_JAWOWF010000112.1:0-1430 GCF_033340295.1 Vibrio sp. 1401 | reverse complement strand
TAATGCCGTTCACTTAAGGTGAGCGGCATTGTTTTTTCTAGGGTATCGGCTTGGTTTTTTCTTAACGACTCTAGGGAAGGATCTTTCTCGTCTAGGTTCTAGTATTAAACTCTCACTCATTGAGTAGAAGTTTTGGAGTTGCCTCGGGATTGCTCCTGGTGACGAGTATGGAAGTCCCACTATCAGGCGCATGATGTGAGCTAATGCCCCATTGAAGCTAAGTTGATATGGCAAGTAATCTCCTTTCAACGTATTACACATCTGCACCATTTGATACCTGATTAAGTTATAGGTCAGTAGTATTCCCCAGAGCTCTTGCTTCACTAATTCAGGGAGTCGACTTCGAAGCGTGAGTCGGTTACCAAGCATGTACTGTTTTTGCTCACGGTATCCGAGTTCAATTTCCCAACGATACCCATATAAGCCCACGATATCTGACTTTGGGTAGAGCATAGGATCAAGCATTGAGGTGAGAACATCGTATTGCTTACCATCTTTGACTCTCGTGATTAAACGTACAACAACTTCTTGTTCTAGCTCTGGCCATTTCTTACGCGCTTGCGGATTACTCTTCAGTTTGATCAGTTTATCTTGTCGGCCAAGCGACTGGACGACTTCGTAAGTGAGTCCTTTTTTCATCGGGATAAGCCAATGTCGATTTATTCCTTGTGAGCTCCACGCTTGAAGTAGGCCAAGGGAGTAAAAGCCTTTGTCGAAAAGGGTTAAGCTATTATCAGGTGTCGTCTCTATAAGTTGCTCTGCTAACTTCATTTCATTGACGCTATAACAGCCAAAGGCACTGCCTGTGATTAAATGGCTGCTCAACTCCATCTGACATACCATGCGTACTTGTGGGTACTGTGTTTCTTTACCGTCACGATTGGTAGGCTTTGCAAACGTTTCTGCGTTCTCTTTCGAGTCCTCAGTGCGCCACAAAACACCATCAACGCCAAGAAGAGTGAGTTCGTTCCAGTTTGGTAAATTAGCCTGCTTAAACCAATGACTTTGCGTACACTCAAAAAGAGCTTTAGCTGCTGATTCACCGAGATTTTTTCTTCGTTGCGTTAATGCACTTGGAGCGACAAATGGTTTACCTGAGCGATCAACAATATCGAGCATATTTACAATATCAGCCATGGATTTATCGTTATATATAGCCATTCCAACTAACAACCACGCCATAGATTCTAAAGTCAGTTTTCGCTTTCGAAGGGTGACGGTATCAGTCAGTTCGTAAGCATCATTAATTAGCTCTATAGGTAGGAGGTCTGCGAGAGTTTCGACTTGATTCGGTTTGTAGTTATTGATGATGTCGAGGGCTTGAGAAACGTGCATAAAAAAATCCGATAAACAGGGTCTATCGGATTGTTACATGTTGGTAGGATCATTCAACTGATCTGCCGATTAAAGTCTTAACTGATCGGCATTAG
>NZ_JAWOWF010000111.1:0-1439 GCF_033340295.1 Vibrio sp. 1401 | reverse complement strand
AATCCATCTAGACCAAGGTTTACGGAGCCCACAGGATTATTAGACAAATCGACCGTAATCGTTTCACCCTTCTCAATACCTTGCCCGTCATTGTCAGCGATACCATTGCCGATATGTGACACCTGACGGTTGTATTGCGCAAGTTCACCGCTATCAGAGGAAATCGTGATAGAGGCTCCATTTGCTAAATGCTCAATACGGGAATGTGATGGTCCACCATCCTCACTTAATCCCCAGTTATTGAAATCTGATGTAGATTCTGAGCCATTAGGCGTATTTGGACGATCTTTGATACCTAATAAGAAGCCAACATTGTCAGCTTCATAGTAAAGACTGTCTTTGTCATAAAGCGTATCGCTTACTTCTTTAATTTCGTGCAACTCACCGTCACTATCTTTAAAGAACAACGTACCTGATGTTGGCAGTTCAGTAATCCGGACATGTAGATCGTTGCCTTTTAAGTCGTCTTCAACATCCGCGATATGATCCTTAGAGTCACCGCTCCCCAGAGGTTTCGTATCTGTATCAAACACAACTTGCGTAAGCTGATCATCGGCGACATGCGTAAAGTCTTCACTTTCAGGCTTGTCGTTTACTGGTGTCACATTGACCGTGACGGTGGTAGATTCAGACACTCCACCTGATGTCACGACATAAGTGAAAGTATCTTTACCGACGTAGTTATCATTTGGTGTGTAAGTCACGCTGCCGTCAGGATTGACCGAGACCGTGCCGTTGGCTGGGCCGTTATTGGTATCTAGCGACACCACTTTACCGTCGCCTTCGAACGTGTCGTTACCTAAGACCTTGATGATGGTTGGCGTGTCTTCAACGACCGTCGCTTTGTCTGCCACAATGTCCGCCACAGGTGTTACCGTGAAGTTCACCGTTTGGCTAACGCTCTCGCCGCTTGGGTCGGTAGCAGTAAACGTTAAGGTTTCTGAGCCGTTCCAGTCTGCCGTTGGAGTGAACGTAGCAATACCATTGACGATCGCCACTTGAATGTTGCTATTACCAGAGACGCTAAACGTTAACTCGCCATCCACGTTATCCACATCGCTGAAAGCGGTATTTAGATCGATGCTGTATGGCGTAAAGTCTTCCGCCAAGGCTTGGTCTGCAATGCTGCTTTCAACCACAGGCGTGTCGTTCACCGCATTCACGGTGACGTTGACCGTTGCTTGGTCAGTCAGTGCACCATCAGTAATCGTGTAAGTAATTTCAGCGTCACCATGGAAGTGCTCAGCTGGCGTGAACACCAACTTGCCGTCAACAATCTCAACTGTGCCTTGCGCTTCAGGTACGGACGCCGATTGGATAGACAGCGTATCGCCATCAATGTCAGTATCGTTTGGCAGGACATCAATCGTCACTGGCGTGTCTTCGTCAGTGACAGCGGTATCATCTTTTGCCACTGGCGCGTCATTCACTGGCGTCAC
>NZ_JAWOWF010000110.1:0-1561 GCF_033340295.1 Vibrio sp. 1401 | reverse complement strand
TGAATGACAGGGATATCCAGACCCTCTGCCTTTACCTGAAAAAACAGAAACGGACCGTGGAAGAGTACCAGTGGCAATATTATGACGAACAACGAAACCTTCTGGAACAGTTGTTAAGACCAGTGTTCCTGTGCCTTGAATGTGAGGCCGGTAAAGGCTCAGAAGCCGTCGTCGCCCAACTTCAAAAGATGCAAACGGAAATTGTATCCGGTGAATCACTGATGACAATGGATACGTCGCTTATCCCCAAAAAGCACCTCCCATGGCTGGTGAAACAGGATAACGTTAATCCGCAACGTTATGAATGGCTGCTCTACCGGCAGTTAACTTCACGACTGAACGGACGTATTTATCTGTCAAATGTCACCAAATACCGGGCACTGGAAGACGACCTGATCCCCCAAACATCGCAGGATGCACTGCTGGAGTCATCAACGCTGGACAGACTAAAACAACCTGTTGACGCATTGTTACAGGAGAAACAACATCGACTGGAAAGCGCGCTCAAAGACGTGGCGCGCCATATTGATGAGGGAGATAATCGCAATGTAATCATGAAAAATCGCTCGGGCACCCGCTGGCACCTGCCAACAAAAGGCGCTACATCTCTGGTCAACAATCCCTTCTTTAAGCGAATGCAGCCAGTCGGTATCGCGGATGTCCTGCGGTATGTTGAGCGCGAAACCGGGTTTATGCGATGCCTGACACATGTGCTGCCAATACAAAAACAGGGAACTACTCATCAGGATGATTTACTGGCCATTCTGATTGCTAACGCCACTCACCGTGGTGTGTATGGTATGGCGCAGATCTCCGACCGCAGTTATGAACACCTGAGTACAGTACAGGCTAACTATATCCGACCTGAAACGCTGCATGATGCCAGCGACGTGATCAATAATGCGGTGGCTTCATTACCCATCTTCCGCCACTACCATATTCAGGAGGACCAGTTGCACGCCAGTGCGGATGGTCAGAAATTCGAAACGCATCTGGAAACGTTTAAAACCCGGTATTCCTCGAAGTACTTCGGTACCAATAAAGGGATCACGGCCATGACCCTGGTCGCCAATCACAGCGCGCTGAATGCACGGATAATCGGCTCCAACGAGCATGAATCACACTATATCTATGATCTGTTGCAATCCAACAGCAGCGATATCAAACCTGACGTACTCTCGACAGATACACACGGTGTCAATCACGTCAACTTCGCTTTATTGGATCTATGCGGCTACAGCTTTGCACCGCGATACGCGCAATTTAACAGCGTCATCAACGATCTGTTTGAGGTGACTGAAAATGAACAATGTAACACCATACTTGCGCTGAAGAAACCCATCAGGACGGGGGTCATCGAAACGGGATGGCAGGATATCAGGCGTATTGTCCTGTCACTTCAGACAAAACGAACAACACAGGCAATACTGGTGAGAAAACTGTCTGGTTATCCTTCAGGACACCCGATATTACAGGCGCTGACAGAGTATAATCGACTGGTTAAAGCGCAATATTTACTTGACTACATCGACGATGCCAGTTTGCGGCAGTATGTGCAACG
>NZ_JAWOWF010000109.1:0-1587 GCF_033340295.1 Vibrio sp. 1401 | reverse complement strand
AATGTTCAGTATTCATTGAGCCGAACAAAATCTTAAATTGAAGAGTTTGATCATGGCTCAGATTGAACGCTGGCGGCAGGCCTAACACATGCAAGTCGAGCGGAAACGAGTTATCTGAACCTTCGGGGAACGATAACGGCGTCGAGCGGCGGACGGGTGAGTAATGCCTAGGAAATTGCCCTGATGTGGGGGATAACCATTGGAAACGATGGCTAATACCGCATGATGCCTACGGGCCAAAGAGGGGGACCTTCGGGCCTCTCGCGTCAGGATATGCCTAGGTGGGATTAGCTAGTTGGTGAGGTAAGGGCTCACCAAGGCGACGATCCCTAGCTGGTCTGAGAGGATGATCAGCCACACTGGAACTGAGACACGGTCCAGACTCCTACGGGAGGCAGCAGTGGGGAATATTGCACAATGGGCGCAAGCCTGATGCAGCCATGCCGCGTGTGTGAAGAAGGCCTTCGGGTTGTAAAGCACTTTCAGTCGTGAGGAAGGTAGTGTAGTTAATAGCTGCATTATTTGACGTTAGCGACAGAAGAAGCACCGGCTAACTCCGTGCCAGCAGCCGCGGTAATACGGAGGGTGCGAGCGTTAATCGGAATTACTGGGCGTAAAGCGCATGCAGGTGGTTTGTTAAGTCAGATGTGAAAGCCCGGGGCTCAACCTCGGAATAGCATTTGAAACTGGCAGACTAGAGTACTGTAGAGGGGGGTAGAATTTCAGGTGTAGCGGTGAAATGCGTAGAGATCTGAAGGAATACCGGTGGCGAAGGCGGCCCCCTGGACAGATACTGACACTCAGATGCGAAAGCGTGGGGAGCAAACAGGATTAGATACCCTGGTAGTCCACGCCGTAAACGATGTCTACTTGGAGGTTGTGGCCTTGAGCCGTGGCTTTCGGAGCTAACGCGTTAAGTAGACCGCCTGGGGAGTACGGTCGCAAGATTAAAACTCAAATGAATTGACGGGGGCCCGCACAAGCGGTGGAGCATGTGGTTTAATTCGATGCAACGCGAAGAACCTTACCTACTCTTGACATCCAGAGAACTTTCCAGAGATGGATTGGTGCCTTCGGGAACTCTGAGACAGGTGCTGCATGGCTGTCGTCAGCTCGTGTTGTGAAATGTTGGGTTAAGTCCCGCAACGAGCGCAACCCTTATCCTTGTTTGCCAGCGAGTAATGTCGGGAACTCCAGGGAGACTGCCGGTGATAAACCGGAGGAAGGTGGGGACGACGTCAAGTCATCATGGCCCTTACGAGTAGGGCTACACACGTGCTACAATGGCGCATACAGAGGGCGGCCAACTTGCGAAAGTGAGCGAATCCCAAAAAGTGCGTCGTAGTCCGGATTGGAGTCTGCAACTCGACTCCATGAAGTCGGAATCGCTAGTAATCGTGGATCAGAATGCCACGGTGAATACGTTCCCGGGCCTTGTACACACCGCCCGTCACACCATGGGAGTGGGCTGCAAAAGAAGTAGGTAGTTTAACCTTCGGGGGGACGCTTACCACTTTGTGGTTCATGACTGGGGTGAAGTCGTAACAAGGTAGCGCTAGGGGAACCTGGCGCTGGATCACCTCCTTA
>NZ_JAWOWF010000108.1:0-1642 GCF_033340295.1 Vibrio sp. 1401 | reverse complement strand
CCCCCTGTGTCAGGCTAGTTGTCACTGTTAAAAAATAACCAATTAAAGGGGCGGTGACAGAGGAAATATGTCTCGTTACTCACAAGAAAGAAAAGAAGCTGTATTGAAAAAGTTGTTACCCCCGCACTCTCGCTCTGTAGCCGAAGTAGCAAAAGAAGAAGGCATCAGTGATGCGACGCTGTATTATTGGCGCAAACAACTTCGAGAATCAGGAGCCGTTGTGCCAAACAGTCATATTCCTTCAGAGCATTGGTCCGCGCAAACTAAGTTAGCCATTGTCGCTGCGACGTTTTCTATGACAGAAAATGAATTAAGCCAGTACTGCCGTGAAAACGGGTTGTACCCAGAAGAAGTCCAGCAGTGGCGCAGCGAATGTATGCAGGGGTTCATGTCATCGAAGGAGCGTGAAGCCGAGGCAAAGAAACAAGCTAAAGCCGATAAGCATGAAATCAAAGAATTAAAAAAAGAGCTTCGCTTTAAAGAGAAAGCATTAGCGGAAACGGCAGCCTTGTTGGTGCTAAGAAAAAAGCTGAGGGCCTTTTACGGGGAAGAGCCAGAGGACGACTAACCTCAACCGAAGAAAGGCAAAATATCGTTACGCTTATCCATGAGGCATGTCAGAGCGGCAGTCGCTTAGAGCGTGCGTGCAATGAAGCTGAGATAGATTTACGGACTTACCGTCGCTGGTATCAGCGCGGAAAGATACAAGCTGATGAGCGACCAACGTCGATAAGACCTGAGCCTGTTAATAAGCTCTCAGAGCAAGAGCGGCAAGATATTATTGATATTAGTAATGCGCCCGAGTATGCCAGTTTGCCGCCAAGCCAAATAGTGCCAACACTGCTGGATAAAGGTCGGTATATTGCCTCTGAAGCCAGCTTTTATCGCGTATTAAAAGCGGCAGGACAACTTAACCGTAGAGGCCGTCAACGTAGCCGTAAAAAATCATCAACACCAACAAGCTACACAGCGACAGGTCCAAATCAGGTATTTACTTGGGATATTACGTATCTACCTTCAGGTGTTCGTGGACAACATTATTACCTTTACCTCATTGAAGACATCTACAGTCGAAAAGTTGTTGGGTATGATGTCTATGACCGAGAGTGCGGAGAGATGGCATCTCAACTACTTCAGCGCACGCTGATGCGAGAGCAATGCTTCAATCAAGCATTGGTGCTGCACTCAGATAATGGTGCGCCAATGAAGTCGTTGACGTTCAAGGCAAAAATGGAGGAGCTTGGCATTACTTCATCTTACAGTCGTCCTCGAGTGAGCGACGACAATCCGTATGTAGAGTCACTGTTCCGAACGCTTAAATATGTTCCGAGCTGGCCATCAAAAGGGTTCGAAAGCCTTGAACGAAGCCGTTCTTGGGTAGAAAGCTTCGTAATCTGGTACAACACGGAGCATAAACATAGTCGGCTGAATTACGTGACACCTTCAGAGCGACATAGTGGAAAGGATACAGAGATTTTAAAGAAAAGAGCTAAGGTGTTGATGGCACATCGCCAAGCAAAACCAGAACGTTGGTCAGGTAAAATACGCAACTGCGAACCAATCGGAGAAGTTCACCTGAACCCAGAAAAAGAAGCTGCTTGATAATTAATCAAGTAGTGACAACTAGCTTGAAAAACGCCGG
>NZ_JAWOWF010000107.1:0-1648 GCF_033340295.1 Vibrio sp. 1401 | reverse complement strand
GCCAGCAATTGTATTTAAAGAAATGGCATTGGCTGCTTGATATTAGCGAGTGTCGCACTTCGCAGTTGAATTCGGGAGTCTTTACTAAATAGGTATTTACCTAGGTCAATATCCATAGCGTAAACTCCTACTATTTTCCCTCGTTCTTTTATAGGGGCAGATACTGAGACGATAAAATCACCGGATAAGTTCTCTTGTGGAGGGGTCATGTTAAAAGCCGCTCCGTTGACGATAGGCATGAACCAAGATTTATTAAGGCTGCGTGCGTTGTAGCCTTCGATATGCCCTCCTTCTTGAGCAGAAATGGTCTCACCGTCAGGCTTAGCTACATAAACATCGATAACATAATCTTGTGCTTTTGTTGCTTCTACCAACTGATCAAATAGTTCTTTTTCGTTCACAGATTCATTAAAGATAACTAAACTCGCCATACCGATAGTTTGCGTTTCAAGTCTATAAATAGCTGAGTGATAGTTAGTTTTGATTCTTTCAGAACTAGTTTCTACTTCACTGTTAGAAACTAAAGATTGTTCTGAACTAAGTAATATATAGATGGCACCAGTGGTTATTATCGTTATTAATAATAAAATTGATATATATACGTAATAAATTCTTTTTATCATCGTTACATTCGTCTTAATTATGTTTTTTTTCAGTCGATGGGGAGTATTTATTTTTTAAATTTAAAGTATCACCTATTCACACTAACTCAACCAATTGCATATTTTTCGATGGATATTTAGCAATAACTTTCGTATAAATCTTTGAGTTCTTTGACTATTTCTTTCATAGGCGCATGTAAATTGGCATCAGATGGAAGTTGAGCAAGCTTTATTTCTAGATTTTCAATATTTCTCCTTAATCTTTTTAACTGAAATGGAAAACTATCGAGTTTACTTGTTTCTGGATAAGTTATCTTGAATATTCTCAGGCTCATTTCCGCGTGAAATAAAATCTCAAACTCATCATAATTATGCGTTTGTTCTTGGTTATTATATAACCGATTAATAGATGTTAGGCATTCCTCGCAGATAGTTATTGTTCCTATACGTACATGCTTAACGGATACCAATTGGCATATGTTGCAATGCAAAACAAACCCCTGATTAATATTATTGTTTGTTAATGATAAATTTTATCTTTTTCTGAACCATCATCCGATCAGTTATTCATTTTCATCTAAAACTTAAGCAAAGTACAAGGTCGTAACGAAAATAAACATAATATAAAATTAAGTTTTGTGTACCACTATGGCAAAATTGAACACCCTAGGACGTTAATTCATTTCTTGAAATGTTTTTCTGGTTATTGCTTACGTTATATCAAGTATCGATTGATGAGGTTATAATTTTTACTTAACATATAACAAGCTTGAATATTTGAAAAATATCGAGACTTTTGAATAAAACATATCGGTAATGAATATTCTCGTAAGAACTATAGGTGAGATAGAACCAAAGCACTTAAGCCAAGTCGTTTCAGCCGGAGAAATAAAGAAAGACATCGAACAGATTCAGGTAAAAAGCAGATGGCTATCGACGACACAGCTTTAAGAGGAAACTGAAATACATAGTGGCTTTGTTGCGTAATTCGATGGAACTAAATCAGGAAGTTACGATCTGATCGGTTACATCAGTTAATCATCGTA
>NZ_JAWOWF010000106.1:0-2089 GCF_033340295.1 Vibrio sp. 1401 | reverse complement strand
AGTTGGTTAGAATACCGGCCTGTCACGCCGGGGGTCGCGGGTTCGAGTCCCGTCCACTCCGCCACTTATATTAAGCCCCAGTCGAAAGACTGGGGCTTTTTCGTTTGGTCGTGTCCCCTAGAAATGCATTTACACATTGAAGGCGAGACAATACGACTTTCTTTACCCTTTTGGCACATGAGTTTCTCAGGAAGATGAGCCTGCTGCCTGCACTTCCAATTACTCCGAGTTTGTATCCTGTCCTCGTTGAAAGATTGGTCATTTGAACAATGAGTCTTTATAACACTCGCCCTCAACCGTAATAGAATGAATAGTCTTCCTCACTGCGCGTTTTGTTAGCGTCTCTCTTAAACAATAATTTTCTACATCTTATTTCTCAAACATTCATTGCTTCCATGTTTAGAGCGGGACCGTCGTTGCGTGGATTACGCAATTTCCCGAAATATAGTGAGGAAGAGAGCTAAGTCTTCCGAAAATTAATGCCTTTTAGAAAACTTTGTTTTCTTTGCTGAACTTGCTAGTAGCGATTAACCTAAGAGGAGTTCTTGAGGAGTATGTTTGATGATGCAACAAATAAAAAATGAAACGCTGAAATCTGTATTTAAGCAATGGTCTTCCGAAGAGGGAATTGTGGTCATCAACCCTGCAACTGAGCAAGAGTTAATTCGGTTAAAGCCTAGTACTCTTGATGAGTTAGATGATCTCATTGGTCAGTGCAAAACGGAGCAAGTCCGTTGGGCTAAATTAAGTGCCAAAGAGCGCTCTCGTCGTTTGAGGGGGTGGTATCAACTACTTCTTGATAATGCAGAAGACATAGCCACGATTATTACCTTAGAGCAGGGTAAACCTTTAGCTGAGAGCAAAGGGGAAGTGATGTATGGTGCCTCTTTTGTCGAGTGGTTCTCAGAAGAAGCAAAACGTGCTTATGGCGAAGTTATTCCTGCCCCCACGACAGATAGACGTCTATCTGCAATTCGCCAGCCTGTGGGAGTATGCGCTGCAATTACACCTTGGAACTTCCCTATTGCGATGATTACAAGAAAAGCAGCACCAGCCCTAGCGGCAGGTTGTGGCATGTTGATCAAGCCATCAGAGCTTACCCCTCTCACTGCAATTGCTGTTGTTGAATTAGCTTATCAGGCTGGTATCCCTAAAGAACTGCTTTCTGTCGTGGTGTCGGAGCAGGCTGCTGAGTTTGGTCAAGTACTAAGTACTGATCCTAGGATTCAGAAGATCTCTTTTACGGGGTCTACGCGCGTTGGGAAAATTTTGATGAAGCAAGCCAGTGATTCAGTCAAGGCGGTGTCGATGGAGTTGGGTGGTAATGCGCCTTTCATCGTGTTTGAAGATGCAGACTTAGATGAGGCTGCGGAAGGGCTTGTCGCGTCGAAGTTCCGTAATGCGGGGCAAACATGTGTTTGTACCAATCGGCTATATGTTCATAAAAATGTAAAACAAGCTTTTATTGATAAAGTATTGTCGAAGTTAAGCAAATTAAAGCTTGGAAATGGTTTAGAGAAAGGTGTCACATTAGGTCCTGTTATTACGATGGCCTCTAAGCATCGACTAGAGGCGGCGATCGATCAAGCTGTACAAGAAGGAGCCTCTATTGCTAACTCTCCACAGAGACGGCCTGGTCGCTTTATGGAGCCCGTTCTTTTGGATAGTGTGACGCAGAATATGTCGATTGTTCAGCAAGAGCTATTCGGGCCTGTGTTGCCTATTGTTACCTTTGAAAATGATTATCAAGTTCTCGAAATGGCGAACGATACAGAATATGGTTTGGCTTGCTATTTCTATACGAATAGCTTGAAGCGTATTGTGACTTTTAGTGAAGGTTTAGAGTACGGCATGGTTGGAGTTAATGAAGGGATCATCTCTACTGAAGTGGCTCCATTTGGTGGAGTTAAAGAGTCGGGTGTTGGACGGGAAGGTGCTAAGCAAGGACTCGATGAATATCTGGAGACAAAGTATATTTGTCTTGGTGGTTTAAGCTGATTTCAGAGATGGCCGTGACCCGTCCTGATATGGGTTGACACTTTTTAACTAAAACGCTCGATGTACTTCATCGGGCGTTTTGTATTTTAAA
>NZ_JAWOWF010000105.1:0-2159 GCF_033340295.1 Vibrio sp. 1401 | reverse complement strand
TGTCGAGTAGACGACACCTGTTACCAAGTGTCGCCCCTCTAAGAACCCAGCGTGCAACTTTCACCGCACTAGGCTCAAGCCTTCACGAAGGCACCAGTTGGTACCCAGCAACTTATAAAGCAGCGAGAGTAGGCTCACGCCAAGAGTTACGACATAACTTCTTTGATTTTCTCTTTGCCAAGTATTCTTGGTATTGAGGATCAAAAGGCGTTACAGCACTCCTGATTTTCACATGCCTCTCAATCGGCACCTTAGCTATTTGAAACAGATTGAACTGACAATCCATATCCATGATCTTCTGCCAACCGTGAAACTGCCATTGACCTTGACGGTTGATGAAGTATTTAAGGGCAATCCAAGTTCTAGACTTAGTCGGATGACGCCTTTTAGCCCAGTGCCATAACGCATGGAATAGCTTGTGACCTACATATCCGAATACCTGTTTAGCAACGCAGTGTCGATAGTAATTCGACCAACCCCTGAGTTTCGGATTTATCAACTTGATTAGATCGTTAACAGGGATGGTTGCGTGCTTCTTGATGAGTTCGCGCAAGTTACTCAAGAGCATCAATGTGTTGGATTTGCTCGGTTTAATGAGCAGTTTTCCTTTGTACTTCCGATGATTAAAACCTAGGAAGTCAAAACCACGGCTGATGTGGGTAATGTGCGTTTTCTCTTCGGAGAGTGTTAAGCCTCTTTCTGCTAAGAAATCAGCAATCAACGGTTTGATATCGTTCTCCAGCACTTCCTTTGAAGCACAGGTGACGACGAAATCGTCGGCGTATCCAATAAAGTTGGCTCTCGCACCCTTTTTTAGTGCGGTAGACTTTATGCGCTGTTCAAGCCCTGCAAGTGTCATTAACATCAAGGTCGGAGATATGACCCCGCCTTGTGGTGTTCCCTCGTCAGTGCGATAGAACAGTCCTTTGTCCATAAAACCAGACTTTAACCATTGTTCCAACATGCGTTTATCTACGGCAATGTTATTCATAAGCCATTGATGTCCGATTTTATCGAAACAGGCTTTGATGTCTCCCTCAAGCACCCATTGCGCGGATCTCTTTTGACTTAAACAGATGAAACACTGAGCAATTGCATCAGCAGTACTTCTATTGGGTCGAAAACCGTAGCTATTGGGATCGGCAAGTGTTTCTGATACTGGCTCCAGTGCAAGAAGATGAAGCGCTTGCTGTGCTCTATCAACCATGCACGGGATACCCAGCGGCCTGAGTTTACCGTTTTTCTTGGGGATGTAGATACGCTTGAGTGGTTTGGCTTGATAAGCTTTCCTGCTCAATTGATTGACTGCTTTCATGCGGCGCGTATCCGTATTCCAGATAGCGCCGTCTATTCCAGGCGTTTTACTGCCTTTATTTTGTGATACTCGCTTAACAGCAAGAAGTTTTGCTGAACGCGAGTGAGTCAATATCCACTGCAATGCTTTCGCTTTGCCGTGTTTACCTTCTCGTGTTGCCTTTGCAATACGCATCTGAAGCTTTAAAACATGGGATTCAACGGCTTTCCAATTGATGGATTGCCATTGAGCACTGTCAGGAGAGGCACTAATCTCTTTTGAAATCATCATTTGCGTTTCTCCTTGAATAAAGTTCTTCAAATTATCTTGCAATGGAAGACCAGTCGGAAGTCAGCCCACTTTCGTGATCAGATATGAATCTGTATCTGCATCGTTACAATGCAGCCTTCGCTTTTTCCAACATCCTCTACCTGCATCACTATCGGCCACAGAGGCTTTCCCAGAGGGAGTAATACAGGCTTACCGTGTTCCGTATGTTACGCAATGTCAGGGTAGATGCTCGCTATGGTGCGGAGAGTTCAATGATCACGAAAGAGCATGGGGCAATCTCTTTCCGACTCTCTTGCCTTTTGGCTACAGCGTATTAACCACTTCCGCTGTTTCAACGTATAACGCACCTTATGCGAATTCACGTATGTTCATCATGCTGACTACCTAGCACTCACCCAATTTTGTGGTTATCAGGAGGATCGTCCTCTCACGATTTAGATCCCGACTGGTACATGACCAGTCTTCGTTACATTGTCAGACTCGCTACTTTATTCAGAGTCCTAGGTTCATCTGGTGATACAGATGGTTCACACATTAAGCGGTGAACAGCGCTTCATACGACTTCACGTCGCAC
>NZ_JAWOWF010000104.1:0-2288 GCF_033340295.1 Vibrio sp. 1401 | reverse complement strand
GTGGTGCCCGGAGGCGGAATCGAACCACCGACACGAGGATTTTCAATCCTCTGCTCTACCGACTGAGCTATCCGGGCGACGAGGTGTATTAAAAGGCTTTTCGGCTTTCAGGTCAACAATAAAATTAAAATAAAATATCGTTTGATGAATTTGTGCTCGGAGTGGGCTGTTTTTATGCATTTTTAGCAGCAATGCGCCATGCTTTAAGCGATGTTTTAACATTGATAGTGTGTTCACTTGCAAAATAAAGGCGATAAAAACAAAAAAGCACGTCTGAAAACGTGCTTTTTATTGAACAATTGACTTTAAACTAGTGCTTTACTGAGAACTTGTTTACCCAACCTTCTAGCTCATTCGCTAGTGAAGCTAAACTTTGAGTACTTGATTGGCTCTCGGTTACGACAGAGTTGAGTTGGCCTCCGCTTTCCTCGATAAGGTTTATGCGTAGCGCAATATCATCGCTAACCTGCGTCTGCTCAGCGGCAGCAGTAGCGATCTGCTGGCTCATTGTGGTGATAGATTCTAACGCCGTTACAATTTGCTGTAGAGCTTCAGAGGCATTCTTAGACTCTGTAACAGTGCTTTCACTGGTTTCTGCACATATTTCCATTGTGTGAATGGCATTGCGAGAGCCTTCTTGCAGATTGGAGATCATATACTGAATCTCTTTTGTGCTGTCTTGTGTGCGTCCTGCTAGGTTGCGTACCTCATCAGCAACGACTGCGAAGCCTCGGCCTTGTTCTCCAGCACGTGCTGCTTCAATGGCTGCATTGAGTGCCAATAGGTTTGTTTGCTCTGCAATATCACCAATCACATCGAGCACTTTTACAATATTATTTACATCCTGATCTAGATCGGCGACCGCTTTACTCGCAGTATTTAATTGAGAAGCTAAACCTTGAATGTTTTCAACCGTGTTATGAATGAGTTTCTGAGTATGTTGGCTTTGTTTGTCAGCCTCGTCCGTATTGTTTGCGGTGTCGCTTGCTGAATTGGCAACATGGTTGGCTGAAGATGCCATTTCAGTCATCGCAGTGGCAATCATCGCCGTTGATTGCTGCTGAGATACGGTAAGATCGGCAATCGTATTTGATCGAGCTTCTACGGCAGATAACTCTGCGCGCAGTGCATGCATAGACTTCTCTAGGTTTGTCACCATGGTAGCTAGTGATTGACTCATATCTTGCACGGCACGATAGATACTTCCTCTCGGTGCCACAGTATCAAAACTGGTCTGAATGTCTCCTTGAGCGACAGCTTGAACTGCTTTACGCACGTCGTTAGGCTCTCCACCAAGTAGATGAAGCATTTTGCGAATCGAAATGATCAGGCCACTTAGAATACTTCCCGCGATAATCAGACACAGCACAAGCTGCCATTGTGCTGTCGACCAAAAACGTGCGTTAACTTCATTAAAGCCAATACCTGTACCGACAACCCAGCCCCAGTGTGGTGTTTTTTCTGCTATCGAGTGTTTTTCTTCAATGCTGCCATCAGCTTGTTTTTGGCTCCAGGTATATTCAATGATCTGACCTGTTTTGTGCCCCAATACATCTAGAATGAGTTGGCCTACGCTATTACCACTGTCATCTCTAAAGTCATGGAAGCTGGTTCCGTGTAGTTGAGGGTCTAGTGGTGCGGCGATGAACATCATATTTTCATCTGCGACATAAACGTATTCGTTGTCTTTGTAGATATTGTTACGAAGTAGGCGAGTGGCTAATGCTTTCGCTTCGTCTTCCGGCATTTTGCCTTCGATAGCCATCTTTTCTACTTCGGTAAGTATGCTGTACGCACTTTTAAATAGCTCAGTAACTCGAGCTTTGTTATCAAGGTTACTTGCGACGCGAAGTGTCCATAAGCCCGTTGCGGTCAGAGCTAGGAGAGCTAGCAATATGATCGCAGATAATAAATAGGCTTGAGTTTTTAGTTTCATATTTAGCTCACAAATAAAGTGTTATCACTATGCAAGGCATAGCTAAAAGAAGAAATGTAATAACTCGGGCATCTTAGTGAAGATAAATATGCTCGGATACTAATGCGTATTGAAATTACGATGAGGATTAAATTTTTAGCGTGAAATAAGTGTTTTTGAAGAAAGGATTTAATGTTCGCTGATGTTTAGAAATGAAGTGCAGATAAATGGGAAAGTGAGAAATGACGTATAAAGCAGATACAAAAAAGCCGCATCAAGTGATGCGGCTTTAAAAGTGGCTCCTCCTGCTGGGCTCGAACCAGCGACCTGCGGATTAACAGTCCGTCGCTCTACCAACTGAGCTAAGGAGGAA
>NZ_JAWOWF010000103.1:0-2366 GCF_033340295.1 Vibrio sp. 1401 | reverse complement strand
GTAAGCGCCCCACAAAGCACACATTCAATTAGCCAGGCACCAGACTTATGATCTTATCTTCACTAATAAGGAGATAAGATCATGGCTCACCGACGACGCAGCGATCAGGAATGGCTGGAAATATTTCAGCAATACGAAGACAGCTCTCTTAACCAAAGAGAGTTCTGCCGACAGAATCAACTCAGCCCTTCAACTTTCTTTTCAAAGCGACGGTCGCTGAAGCTAACCAGAGAAAACCAGCAATGCAGTTTTGTCCGAGCGGAGGTAGTTGAACAGACCACTCGCTATCAGGTAACGAATTCCGCAACAGAAAATATGACGCTTTGCTTTAACGATGTTGAGTTGAGCATCCCGCAAGGCACGCCAACAGATTATCTGGCCGAACTTATCGGTGCATTATCATCATGAGGGGATTAACTAACGCGCCTGCTATCTACCTGTATCGTGAGTTCGTTGACTTCAGAAAATCCATTAACGGTCTGGCCGCACTGGTTGAGTGTGAAACTAACTTGCCTCTGAGTTCAGGAGCATTGTTCCTGTTTACCAACAAACAGCGCGACAAAATAAAGATACTCTACTGGGATAAAACGGGCTTCGCGCTCTGGTATAAACGACTGGAAAAAGCGAAGTTCAAATGGCCTTCCCAGGAGAAAAAACAGGTATTTACCCTCAACCAATTTGAGTTGGACAGGCTGCTCTCAGGCTTCACTATTATCGGCCACAAGCCTGTTGAAATACACGATTTTACAATGAGTTAATCGTTATAAAAGTCAGATGTATCAGGTGTTGCAGCGGCATTTTTAGTATAATGGATGCCATGAAAAAGATGCCTGATATTAACCCTGACAGCCAAGATATTGCCGAGCTTCAAGCGATGGTAAAAGCCCTTATGGCTGAAAAGGCATCGCTGCTTGAACAGTTCAAATTAGCTATCGACCGTCAGTTCGCCAAACGCTCTGAATCACTCAAACCTTATGATGATGCACAGGGTGACCTGTTTAATGAAGCGGAGTGCGAGGTCGATGCAGCCTCTGACGAACAGGAAGTGGTAACGACAACCACGACCAAAAAAGTACGAGGTAAACGCAAGCCGCTTCCTAAAGACTTGCCCCGTGAGCATATCGTTCTGGACCTGGATGATGATGAAAAAGTCTGCTCATGCTGCCAGCACCCTCTGCATAAAATCGGTGAAGATAGTTGTGAAAAGCTGGAGTTCACGCCAGCAGTACTGAAGGTTCTGGAATATGTTCGCCCTAAGTACAGTTGCCGCCAGTGTGAAAAGGAAGCCGATAAGGTTAGCATCAGCCAAAAGCCTGCACCTGCCAGTATTATCCCTAAAAGCTTCGCGACAGAAAGCCTTCTGGCTAACATCATCCTTGGAAAATATCAGTACGCGCTACCGCTTTACCGTCAGGAAACCCTGTTCGAGCAGTCTGGTGTCGAGCTATCCAGAACAACCATGGCTCGCTGGATGATGCAGGTCAGCGAACGTTTTACTCCGTTGTATAACGCTCTGCACAAACACTTGCTGGAGCAGGTGGTCATCCAGGCAGATGAAACACCACTAACCGTGCTTAAAGAAGATAAGCAATGCTATATGTGGGTTTACTGCTCTGGTGCTGACTCTCCTGAAGCGACATTGGAAGGCGTTAAAAACATCGTGCTGTACGATTATCAAAATCGTCGCTCAAGAGCATGTCCCATCGGCTTCCTTGGTGACTACAATGGCTACCTGCAAACGGATGGATACCGAGTCTATGACGGCCTGGAGAAGGTTGAACACCTTGGCTGTCTTGCTCATGCTCGCCGTAAGTTCATGGATGCGAAGAGGGTACAAGGTAAAGGCAAAACAGGAAAAGCGGATGTCGCTCTGGCAAAAATCCAAAAACTGTATGCGCTTGAAACTCGCCTGAAAGGAAGGTCTGCTCTGGAGCGAATGACTGAACGACAAAAACTGGCGAAACCTATGCTTGATGACCTGCATAAATGGCTGACATCGCAAAAGGTCATCGGTACAGGTGAACTAGGCAAAGCAATCAAATACGCGGTTGGTCAGTGGCCGAAACTGGTTCGGTATGTCGAAGATGGTCACCTGTCTATCGATAACAATCGGGCTGAGCGAGCAATAAAATCCATGGTTATTGGCCGAAAAAACTGGCTCTTCTCTGACACTCCCAGAGGTGCCGACGCCAGCGCAATGCTTTACAGCATCATCGAGACAGCAAAAGCGAATGACCTTATCTTGTACGACTACATGGTTAAGTGCATGAAAGAGTTGGCTAAGCCCGAGCCTGATATCGACTCACTTCTTCCCTGGAACTTCTCCCACACATAAAAAAGCGCCCGTGTGTTCATGGGGCGCTTAC
>NZ_JAWOWF010000102.1:0-2534 GCF_033340295.1 Vibrio sp. 1401 | reverse complement strand
TGAAACTCAGTATATTGTTTAATAATTATTCAATTTCGGACGACTTGGTTTTCTGTCCGAATTACGCAACAAAGCCTTGATTTGTGGGAGACCGCAAAACCATTCCTGGAGGAATGGATGATGAATCAAGTTGGGCCGCAAGCTCTAGTGAATGCGATTAAAGACCGCGCACCATTTTGGGCAGAGAAATTACCTGAACTGCCAGAGCTACTTTACGATAGCCTGAAACAAGGTAAAGCGATGAATCAACGTATGGATCAGCTTTATCAAGGGTATCGCCAGAGCAAGCGCCAGCAGGCGACAGGAAAGTTTTTGTTTGGCGTTGGCGCGACTTTAGTCGTATGCTCGGCAATATTGGTGAACGATGCTTTTGAGCAGCTTTCGTTGGCCTGCGGTATCGCAGGTGTCACATTTTGGCTGCTTAGTTGGCGAGCTTATCGTCAATAGACGTTAAACTCTTGAAATATTTTTGTTTGTTTAAAGACCCGAGGTAAAGAGAATGGGTGGTATCAGTGTTTGGCAACTTCTAATCATTGCTGTAATTGTTGTATTGCTATTCGGAACAAAGAAACTACGCGGTATCGGTGGCGATCTGGGTGGTGCCGTTAAGGGCTTCAAAAAAGCGATGAGCGAAGATGAACCTGCGAAAAATGACAAAGACGCAGACTTCGAACCAAAAAGTCTAGAAGAGCAGCAGAAAAAAGAAGCTGCTCCTGAAACGAAAAAAGACAAAGAGCAGGCGTAAAACGTGTTTGATATCGGTTTTTGGGAACTGGTATTAATATCTGTTGTTGGTCTGGTCGTTCTTGGGCCGGAGCGTTTGCCTCATGCTATTCGCAGCGTGTCTCGCTTTATCGGTGCCGCTAAGAGTATGGCAAATAGCGTCAAAGACGAATTGTCACACGAGCTGAAAGTCCAAGAGCTGCAAGAAAACTTGCGCAAAGCAGAACAAATGGGGATGGATGATTTGTCCCCTGAGTTGAAATCTTCAGTTGAAGAGTTGAAGAAGGCAGCGCAATCTGTAAATCGTCCTTACGCAAAGAACACCGATTCAGAGGCTGAGCCTGTAAAAACAGAGCCAGCAGCAGAAAAGGTAGAGAGAGCGCAAGAGAGCAAGGTTACAGCGGCAGATAAGAAAGCCGAATAGTCTCATTAGGAGGAGCTACTAGTGATTGGTAGCTCCTTTTTGATCTGGTTTTTAATAAGAGGTTTGCCATGTCTACCGTCGAGCAGACACAACCTTTAATTAGTCATTTGTTGGAGCTTCGCAACCGACTACTGCGCTCAATCCTCGCAGTGTTGGTCGTGTTTGTCGGACTAATTTATTTCTCTAACCACATTTACGAGTTTGTTTCCGCACCTTTAGTAGAACGTCTACCTGAAGGCGCGACCATGATTGCTACGGATGTAGCGTCACCTTTTTTTACGCCACTTAAGCTGACGTTAATTGCTTCGGTATTTATTGCGGTGCCGTTTATCTTGTATCAAGTGTGGGCATTTGTAGCGCCAGGTTTGTACAAGCATGAACGTCGATTGATCATGCCACTGCTGTTCTCTAGTTCGCTATTGTTCTACTGTGGAGTGGCATTTGCCTACTTCGTGGTATTTCCATTGGTGTTTGGCTTCTTTACCGCCATTTCTCTTGGTGGAGTAGAGTTTGCAACTGATATCTCGAGTTATCTCGACTTTGTGCTGGCGCTATTTATGGCGTTTGGTATCGCATTCGAGGTGCCTGTTGCGATTATTTTGTTGTGTTGGACTGGGGCCACTACACCAGAAGATTTAAGACAGAAACGTCCTTATATTATAGTGGCTGCGTTTGTCGTAGGTATGGTGTTAACGCCACCAGACATGATCTCGCAAACCTTACTCGCTATTCCGATGTGTTTACTGTTTGAAGTCGGTTTGTTCTTCGCGCGTTTTTATACTCGTCGAAGCGAAGAAGTAGAAGCGGAAACCGAAGAATAAGGCTAATCTAGATGTGAAAAGCGGCTCAATTGAGCCGCTTTTTTTTTGCGGTTGGTTTTTTCTTGGGCTAATTACTTAACTTTCATGACGTAACCACATTTTGTGCATACGTATACTTCCTTGAAGCCCAGCAGCTTTTGAAAAAAACTGCGCGGTACGCGTTGTAAGTAAGCACCATGTGTACACACTTCAACTTCCATATTCATGCTGTTTTACATTTGTGCTAATTAATGGGCGTAAATCAGTATAGAAAAATAATGTGTCGAGTTGTCGACAGTTTTGCAAAGCGGACGAAGTAAAGTGACGATATGAGAAGTAAGTAGAGTTGCTAGTTAATTATTATGTTTATCAATAATTTTGTATGGATTGTTCTACTATTTCAACAGGTTGAATCGTTCATTCAATAGTTTAGGTGATAAAAAAGCGACGTTGATTTCGTCGCTTTTTTCAATTCTCGTGTGCCGTCCTAAATAAGGTTGACACTTTCCACCCCAAAATTGGAGAGTGTTATGAAATCAACAACTAAAAGAACTCAGCGCGATTACTCCCTCGCTTTTAAACTCACT
>NZ_JAWOWF010000101.1:0-2733 GCF_033340295.1 Vibrio sp. 1401 | reverse complement strand
ACTGCTTGTTTCTTTGGCGAGAAGAGCGTACCACTTTCAGCAGTTGGCTTCCTCTTCTACACCTTTCCATGAATGTCTCACTTATTATCTGAAATCGGGTATCATGAAAGAGGATATGTATGATGTCGTCGTTTGAGTCGTACTGGGTTGGGATACGTCAAAGAATAGCCGCACAAACCGAAGGTAACCGCAGTTTAAAGTCTCTAGTCATTAAAAAGCAGCGTGTGAACTTAAATAACAGTGGGTTATCCTTTCGCGCTAAGTCCGGATACCTTATCCCTCACTGTTATACCAAGTTCTCTGATGAGATAAACCTAAAAACATCGAAAAAATCGTCTCTTAGTTTTAAAAAAGGAAAGCTGTATTTTTCTCCAGTTTAATAATAAATGAAATTTGCATAAATTATAATATTAGGTTTTTAAATTTATCGATAATTAATTACGATTTTATGATGCGTTTTCAATATGTTTTCTTGGTAAATAATTAGCTGGGCTTATTGTTGATTGTTTTTGTTGTTTCCTATTTAGATATGGATAAAAGCTCAACTACTTTTCCTATACCAACTTACTCCCTGAATTGACTTGCGCGCTTTTTCTCCCCTCTCAAAAAACATAGCGTTACGGAATTATTTTCGCTCCTGTTTCATTCTTCAAGACGAAAGCTCTACCTACCTCTCATTATTTTCGACAAACATTGAGTAAAAGTAACCAATCGTAACAAGGTGGCTGTAACTGAGCGCCGTTTCAATATACTCGTTTTTTAACTAGGTCATCCCGCGCTTTGAATTCATTCGGGTACCGTTTGTAAGCCTTAAATGCTACTAAGATAAGATGTCATGATGAGAAAAAGTACTATATTACACACAGTGTTAATTACAGGGTTCGCTGCTGTATCCTCGTTGGCTTATGCTGCGCCTTCAGTTGTGCCAAATGCGCCGGAACTCAGTTCTCGTGGTTATGTTTTGATGGACTTCCATACGGGGAAAGTACTGGTTGAACGTGATGCCCACAAACGTTTAAACCCCGCGAGTTTAACGAAGTTGATGACTGCTTATGTAGCTGGTCAAGAAATTAATACAGGCAATATTACGTTGAATGATGAGGTTGTCATCAGCCGAAATGCTTGGGCAAAAAATTTCCCAGATTCTTCAAAAATGTTTATTGAAGTCAATACTTCCGTTTCTTTGTCTGACTTATACCGTGGTCTGATTGTTCAATCTGGTAACGATGCCAGTGTTGCTATTGCTGAGCATGTTGCGGGAAGTGAATCAGGGTTTGTGAGTTTGATGAATAGTTGGGCCGCCAAGCTTGAATTGTCTAACACGGCATTCACCAACCCTCACGGCCTAGACAGTGACGGTTTATATTCGACACCTTATGATATTGCCAAATTGGGCCAAGCGATTATTCGTGACTTACCTGATATCTATCCGCTGTATAGCGAAACCTCGTTTACTTACAATGGCATCACTCAATACAACCGTAATGGCTTGCTTCGTGATCGTAGTATGAATGTCGATGGCATGAAAACTGGATATACAAGCGGTGCGGGTTATAGTCTAGCGACTTCTGCAATACAAGGTGATATGCGTCTGATTGCTGTAGTGATGGGAGCGAAGAGCGAGAATGTTCGTGAATCAGAAAGCAAGCAGCTGTTAAGTTATGGCTTCCGCTTTTACGATACGGTAATGCCGACTGAGGCGGGTGCGGAACTTGCGAAAGCTCGAGTTTGGATGGGCGAAAAAGACGAGCTTACTGTTGGCGTAGCTAACGATGTTTATCTCACTTTGCCAAAAGGAGATGTAAAAAATCTGCAAGCGGAAGTTGAATACAACGGTGATTTAGTTGCGCCAATTTCTGAGCAACAAGTGGTTGGTAAAGTGCTTTACAAAGTCGAAGGTAAGGTCGTAAATGAAGCCGAGCTCGTTGCATTGGAGTCCGTGGAGGAAGGCAGTTTATTCAAGCGAATTTTAGACTGGTTTAAGCAATTGGTCGCTAGCTGGTTCTAAACAGTAGCGAACTTCTGTCTATATCACTCTATCTTGTTAATGTTCTATTAAATCAATTTACTAAGGCGGCCAACGTGGTCGCCTTACGTTTTTGGAATACTCGTTGCGTTAAAACGCAGGCCTTCTTGTAAGGGTGTGTTTTACCTGACCAAGAGCGTTTTGTGTTTTTGGGTGCGAGAGAAAAGAAACTAGAACAAGAATGGAGTGACACGTGCACAAGATTTTATCTTTGACATTGATTTTATCGCTCATGGGCTGCGCTATGCCTTACCAGCAGGAGGTCGATAGCGGCCAATGTGTTGGAGTCATGACCTCTCAGGATGCATATGGTTATTTAAACCCAAACCATTACACGATGCAGGTACTCGCGCTAAAGCAAGAAAAAGATGTGAAAGATTATATTCGCTATATCGATCCTAAGCATCCGGTTTGGGTTAACTGGAAAAACAGCCGAGGCACGCGTTGGTATACGGTAACTGTTGGTGATTTTAAAACGAAACAGGATGCCTACAATGCGCTTTCTTCATTACCAAGCCGTGTAAAGCAGTCATCCCCGTTTGTGCTGACTTTTGCGGAAATGCAGCGTAAGCAACAAACGAGTGTTGTGAGAATGCGTTAGCCAACAAAAAACGGAAGCGATGGCTTCCGTTTTTGTTTTCAGCCCTAAACCACCTACTTCAGTAGGTGGTTATCATCCGTTTCGGCTTTGCCTGTAAAACTACTCA
>NZ_JAWOWF010000100.1:0-2953 GCF_033340295.1 Vibrio sp. 1401 | reverse complement strand
GCAGAAAAAAGCGAACCGTAGCAACAGCTACCTTTCGCAAGTCCTTGCAGGGCAAGGGGTTTCGTAATCTTTCCCTGCGGTCTGTGTTAAAAGAGTGGACAGGAGACCAACTCGCTCGGCCAAGCCAATACCCAGCATCACCGTAATAATGGTGCCCAGTGGCGGGAAGTTGACAAAGTTTTTCACGAAATTCGTGAACATGTAAGCGACCCCATCCCCAGATAACAGAGACTTGATCGGATAAGTTTCGGCGGTCTTAGGGTTATAGGTGTTGATACCGAAATAGTTCAAGACGGCTGAGAGCACCATAATAAAGACAGCGAGATAGACGAACAGTAAGAACGGGTGCGGCAATTTATTCCCCGTAGCCTCAACCCAGGCTAAAAAACGGTTGTCTTTAATGGCTTCGGATCTTGGTGATAGTTTATCTGTATTTTCCACTAGTTATCGCTCCCTAGATAAAATTGTGCTAAATCCATATACACTTGTCTTGCTACCGCGATGTTGTCGTCGTTGAAATCGTAATGAGGATTATGCAAATACGCGGAATCTTCGCCATTACCGATAAAGAAATAACAACCTGGTCTTTCCAGCAGATAAAAGCTGAAATCTTCAGCCCCCATCGTCGGCATGTAATCTATTTCGCGCAATTTCTCGCTATCAAAGCTTCCCTTACAAGCATCAATCACATCACTGGTTTCTTGACGATGGTTAACGAGGGCCGGAATCGAAAGTAGGTTGGTGAGTTCGTATGTACAATTGAATTGTTCACAGACACATTTCAATGTTTTTTCTATTTCACGGATCAACAGTTCATCGGTGTCTTTATGATCGGAACGCACGCTTAAGCTCAGTTGAGCATGTGAACTAATCACATTGTGCCCTTGTCCTGCATGGAATTCTGAGACGGTGACGGCGGCGGAGTTCAGAGGAGACAACTTTCTAGAGACGACGGTTTGGACTTGAGTCACAAAGCTTGCGCCAGCAACAACGGGATCATGTGACAGATGAGGCATGGCAGCGTGCCCACCTTTGCCAGTGATGTTGATTGCCAGGCTGGTGTTTCCTCCCATAGCGGAGCCCGATTTTACAAAGACCAACCCTTGTTTAAAGCCAGGTCTATTATGGTAGCCAAAGATCTTATCGACTCTAGGATTCTCAAGAACGCCGTCATCGATCATGGCTTTGGCACCAGCACCACCTTCTTCTGCAGGCTGCATAATGATCACGATGTTCCCACAATACGCTTCCTTGTTAGCCATGAGAGATTCAGCCGCGCAAAGCAAGCTTGCGGTATGCCCATCATGACCGCAAGCGTGCATCTTTCCTTCATTCTGAGACTTATGCTCAAACTCATTGAGTTCTGAAATCGGTAGCGCGTCTAAATCGGCGCGAAAGGCTATGGTCGGGCCTGGCTTATTGGTATAAAGCACCGCTTTAACGCCTGTTTTTCCTATCCCTGTCGTCACTTCGTAGCCTAGGTTAGTAAGGTGGTCAGCGACCAACTGACTTGTGTCAAACTCCTCATACTTCAGCTCTGGATTTCGATGAAGGGCTTTCCTTATCTCGATGTACTTATTGATATCTGCATTCATATTTATTTCTGTATGTTGAATTGCTGTTAATTTTGTTTCTCATGAACAGTAATTCATATGGATGCAGTTAACAATGTTTCATATGTCACAGTTTTGAAAAACTAAACCATGTCGGCTCTTTGACGGTAACTCTTCACCCGTAAGCTAATGATAGGGGGGAAATATACTGAATTTTGATACTCCATTTGGAGCACATGATATTCAATAATTTTTATAAGTTTGGTAGAGAACTGATATATGTCATTGATTATTTTTCTTTTATAAGTGCAGTGTCGTTATGGTTGACTTAATACCGGGAGTCTAAAGCATGTTGGGCAAAAGGCCTATTTGGCTGTCATCGCGCATTATGACGGGAGCAAAAAATTCTGACGTTTGACCCTGATTTTATTACAACAACGGTCCTCCTGAAGGTCGTTGACGCTATAGTGATCCAGTATTTTTCAGAGCACCGATTTGCTAGTCGGTGCTCTCCCTTTTCCTCTTTCTTTTCTATTGTTGGCAATCGGAGTTCGTTGCATTTTTATCGCTCGGTTACCTCAGTTTGGTGAGGGATAGCAACAATGCCAAAACTGGACCCCCAATGCCTTGAAGGGTAAAAATGATTCCTCACTGCAAATCACTACCCACTGAGTTTCAACATCCATGACGATGACACATTGTTCGCCATATCCGACGAGTCGATCAGGACAGTATGTCTTTTGCTCCATCGCGAGGCTCATGGCCTGAGTCAAACGAAGGTGTTGTAGCCACAACTCTCCCTGATTGACCGGATATTCTCGGCAGCAACATGACGCCGACGCGAGCCAAAACTTAATCAACGGCAAATCGGGATAGCGGTGGTGTAACTCAAGATCAAAATAGTAATGGCTCTGAGAGCTAAAACACGCAGTCACGTGGTCATTGAGCGCGTGAAATAGAGCGGTATCGTTTCGGTATTGTTGCCAGCAGCGATGAGCATAAAGCGACAGGCTGTCTTGTAAAAGCGCCGAAGGGTGCAAATCAAAAGGCGCTTCGGACTGCCACCAAATCCGCTGTACATCCTGAGATAACCCACCTAATGCCATGACGGTCAGCGTGTTGTCGTGAGCGTGTTGAAAATCAAGCAAGCTATGGAGCTTATCCCATTGCGCTTCAAATGAGAGGCCATCATTCATAGAAACCCCTCCTTCTTCATCAATTCATTAAACGCACTGCCATCGCTTCTTGACGCATTGGCGACATAGGGCGCATACACTTTGAATAATAAGCGGGTATCGCTGTGGCCAAGCATGTGAGAGATATAACCGTCATTCCGCAGCCAATTTCAGAATTAAAACAATGTGATCCAGTGATCGTTTACAAATGTTAGTGCGACAGAC
>NZ_JAWOWF010000099.1:0-2957 GCF_033340295.1 Vibrio sp. 1401 | reverse complement strand
GTTCTTTCATTGAGTCCATCAAAACCCCTTGGGTGTTGTATGGTTAAGCCTCACGGGCAATTAGTACAGGTTAGCTCAACGCCTCACAACGCTTACACACCCTGCCTATCAACGTCGTAGTCTACGACAACCCTTTAGGATACTTAAAGTATCAGGGAGAACTCATCTCAAGGCTCGCTTCCCGCTTAGATGCTTTCAGCGGTTATCGATCCCGAACTTAGCTACCGGGCAATGCGTCTGGCGACACAACCCGAACACCAGAGGTTCGTCCACTCCGGTCCTCTCGTACTAGGAGCAGCCCCTTTCAATTCTCCAACGCCCACGGCAGATAGGGACCGAACTGTCTCACGACGTTCTAAACCCAGCTCGCGTACCACTTTAAATGGCGAACAGCCATACCCTTGGGACCGACTTCAGCCCCAGGATGTGATGAGCCGACATCGAGGTGCCAAACACCGCCGTCGATATGAACTCTTGGGCGGTATCAGCCTGTTATCCCCGGAGTACCTTTTATCCGTTGAGCGATGGCCCTTCCATTCAGAACCACCGGATCACTATGACCTGCTTTCGCACCTGCTCGAATTGTCATTCTCGCAGTCAAGCGGGCTTATGCCATTGCACTAACCTCACGATGTCCAACCGTGATTAGCCCACCTTCGTGCTCCTCCGTTACGCTTTGGGAGGAGACCGCCCCAGTCAAACTACCCACCAGGCACTGTCCGCAACCCCGATAAGGGGTCAACGTTAGAACATCAACACTACAAGGGTGGTATTTCAAGGACGGCTCCACGCAATCTAGCGACTGCGCTTCAAAGCCTCCCACCTATCCTACACATGTAGGGTCAATGTTCAGTGCCAAGCTGTAGTAAAGGTTCACGGGGTCTTTCCGTCTAGCCGCGGGTACACTGCATCTTCACAGCGATTTCAATTTCACTGAGTCTCGGGTGGAGACAGCGTGGCCATCATTACGCCATTCGTGCAGGTCGGAACTTACCCGACAAGGAATTTCGCTACCTTAGGACCGTTATAGTTACGGCCGCCGTTTACCGGGGCTTCGATCAAGAGCTTCGACCGAAGTCTAACCCCATCAATTAACCTTCCGGCACCGGGCAGGCGTCACACCGTATACGTCATCTTGCGATTTTGCACAGTGCTGTGTTTTTAATAAACAGTTGCAGCCACCTGGTATCTGCGACTCTCAATAGCTCCATCCGCGAGGGACTTCACCGTCGAGAGCGTACCTTCTCCCGAAGTTACGGTACCATTTTGCCTAGTTCCTTCACCCGAGTTCTCTCAAGCGCCTTGGTATTCTCTACCCGACCACCTGTGTCGGTTTGGGGTACGATTCCTTACAATCTGAAGCTTAGAGGCTTTTCCTGGAAGCATGGCATCAATGACTTCACTACCGTAGTAGCTCGACGTCGTGTCTCAGCCTTAAAGAGAGCCGGATTTACCTAACTCTCAAGCCTACGCACTTGAACCTGGACAACCGTCGCCAGGCCCACCTAGCCTTCTCCGTCCCCCCATCGCAATTGTAAGAAGTACGGGAATATTAACCCGTTTCCCATCGACTACGCCTTTCGGCCTCGCCTTAGGGGTCGACTTACCCTGCCCCGATTAACGTTGGACAGGAACCCTTGGTCTTCCGGCGAGGAGGTTTTTCACCCCCTTTATCGTTACTCATGTCAGCATTCGCACTTCTGATACGTCCAGCATGCGTTACCACACACCTTCAACCGCTTACAGAACGCTCCCCTACCCAATGCACTAAAGTGCATTGCCGCAGCTTCGGTTTACTACTTAGCCCCGTTACATCTTCCGCGCAGGCCGACTCGACCAGTGAGCTATTACGCTTTCTTTAAATGATGGCTGCTTCTAAGCCAACATCCTGGCTGTCTGAGCCTTCCCACATCGTTTCCCACTTAGTAGTAATTTGGGACCTTAGCTGGCGGTCTGGGTTGTTTCCCTCTCCACGACGGACGTTAGCACCCGCCGTGTGTCTCCCGGATAGTACTTACTGGTATTCGGAGTTTGCAAAGGGTTGGTAAGTCGGGATGACCCCCTAGCCTTAACAGTGCTCTACCCCCAGTAGTATTCGTCCGAGGCGCTACCTAAATAGCTTTCGGGGAGAACCAGCTATCTCCAGGTTTGATTGGCCTTTCACCCCTAGCCACAAGTCATCCGCTAATTTTTCAACATTAGTCGGTTCGGTCCTCCAGTTGATGTTACTCAACCTTCAACCTGCCCATGGCTAGATCACCTGGTTTCGGGTCTATATCCAGAGACTGAACGCCCAGTTAAGACTCGGTTTCCCTACGGCTCCCCTAGATGGTTAACCTTGCCACTGAATATAAGTCGCTGACCCATTATACAAAAGGTACGCAGTCACAGGACAAAGCCTGCTCCTACTGCTTGTACGTACACGGTTTCAGGTTCTATTTCACTCCCCTCACAGGGGTTCTTTTCGCCTTTCCCTCACGGTACTGGTTCACTATCGGTCAGTCAGTAGTATTTAGCCTTGGAGGATGGTCCCCCCATATTCAGACAGGATATCACGTGTCCCGCCCTACTCGATTTCACTGAACACACGTCGTCAACTACGGGACTATCACCCTGTATCGTCGGCCTTTCCAGGCTGTTCGTCTAACGCGTGTAAAGCTTAAGGGCTAGTCCAATTTCGCTCGCCGCTACTTTCGGAATCTCGGTTGATTTCTTTTCCTCGGGGTACTTAGATGTTTCAGTTCCCCCGGTTCGCCCTGTTGAGCTATGTATTCACTCAACAGTAATACCTTATGGTATTGGGTTTCCCCATTCGGAAATCCCAGACTCAAATGGTTTTTACTACCTAATCTGGGCTTATCGCAAGTTAATACGTCCTTCATCGCCTCTGACTGCCAAGGCATCCACCGTGTACGCTTAGTCACTTAACCATACAACCCGAAGGAGTTTCGAGTTGA
>NZ_JAWOWF010000098.1:0-3003 GCF_033340295.1 Vibrio sp. 1401 | reverse complement strand
GACCATGCAAGTAAACAACTTGACGCAGCAGCTCCAGTCGTTGGAAAAGCAATACAGCAAGAGCAGTCGTTAGCACGCCAAAATCGCAGAAGTCAGAATATCGGATTTAATCGTTAGTCCATTGGCTAAACGGATGAACTTTGCTAAGGTATTACCTAGTAATACCCTTTAAGTTTAGGACTTATTATGGCTACTCCAACTTCTATAAAACTCGATGATACTTTGAAAAATCGAGTGCAAAATTTAGCAAACTCTCAACAGCGCACAGCTCATTGGATTATGAAAGAGGCGATCTCTCAGTATGTCGAACGAGAAGAAAAGAAAGAGGCATTTAGACAGGATGCCTTGAACGCTTGGGATGAGTATCAGATGACAGGTTCGCACTTAACGGCTAGCGAAGTTGAAAATTGGTTGGGTTCTTGGGGTAGTGAGGATGAGGTAGAAACGCCTAAATGTCACAAGTGATTTATACCCCGTCAGCCATTCGAGATTTAGACCGAATCAGAGAGTTTTTGAAGGCTAAAGATCCGAGGGCAGCAGCCAGAGCAGGTCTAAAAATTATCAGTAGCATGAGAGAGGTTGCTAAAGCTCCCTCAATTGGAAAACCGATCGAAAATATGCCCCAAGAATTTCGAGACTGGATTATTGAGTTTGGGAAATATGGTTATGTGGCTAGATATCGTATTTCTGGAGATAAGATAGTGGTTCTTGCAGTTCGTCACCAGAAAGAGGTCGGATTTTAGCAAAGATGCCATCGACAAGATGAATACATAGGAAAAACGCCCTTAGAGGGCGTTTTTTGTTTCAATTGAACAGCGATCTTTTTGTCCTGTAAATCGTTCTGAAACCGTCACAAACTTTCAAAGTGTTTCAGGGGTGTCTACGCTAGGTTTTCTTGCTAAAACAGCGTGTAGAGCGTTTTAGAGTGTCGGAAGCATGGTTTCTGATGCCTAACTTACGGATTTACCATAATAGGAATAATCGACACCAATAATCTGTAGTTACAGATTATTAGGTGTTCTGACTTCTCCCTGCCCTCATCGGGCGAGGCTTTACGCACTATTAAGTAAATCATTTAGTGGAGAATGATTAGATTTCGGATTAAAAATCGATATGCTAATGCAACAAAGCTGTAGTGCTGTATAAATTAACGAGGTCGTATTAAATGTTTGGATTAAAACGAATCAAATCAGAAAATGAGCAGCTAAAGCAAGAATTAGCAGACCTCAAACAGAAGTACCAAACTGACGTTGCCGCTCTGGAAAATCAGCTCCAAGAGGCTCAGTCGCTTGTTCGCTCCGCTCAACAGGAACACAACAATAGTGATGAGTTGATGTCTAGCAGTTTGAAAGGTGGAGATATGCTCCAAACCATTCGAACAGAGATGGTGGAGAGTGCGCAATCTATGGCGCATGAAAACCAAGAACTGCAACAACTAGATGAAATGTTTAAGCAGACTCATCAAGCTCTTGCTCGTCTTGATAACCGAGCCGTGAAGATCAGTATGCAAGCCTCACAAAGCATTGAATCTGTTAAAATATTAGATAAAACGGCTACCTCTATTTCCCTTCTTGTATCGACTATTCAAGAGATTTCTGACCAAACGAATTTGTTGGCATTAAATGCAGCGATTGAAGCAGCACGAGCCGGTGAAGCAGGCCGTGGATTTGCCGTGGTAGCAGATGAGGTAAGAAACCTTGCTGGCAAAGCCAGCGAAGCCAGTGAGCAGATTGATTCTTTGGTGAACCAAGTACTAACGCAAGTGAACGCGATTAAAACCTCGATTGATGAAAACCAAACTTGTGCTGAGGAAGTGTCTGCCTCTTCTGCGCAGATTGGTTCTATTGTCAACGAAGTGGTTGTGAAATCGGAACACATGCAACAGGTGATCCATATTGCTTCCACACGCGCTTTCTTGGATACGGTCAAACTCGACCACGCCATTTGGAAGAATAATATCTATCGTCTCCTACAAAAAGGGGCGTTTGGTGAAACCGTTAATAGCCACTCTGAGTGTCGCTTGGGTCAGTGGTACTACCGTGGCGATGGCAAGGCTTACAGCCACTTAAGAAGCTATGCATTGCTTGAAGAACCACACAAAGGCGTGCATGACGGTGGACGTGAAGCAATGAGCCAAGCCAAATCTGGCAACATGGCAGGCATGGTGACTGCAATTAATGCCATGGAAGACGCCAGCGAACAAGTGGTGGAACAAATTGACAATTTAATGAATGAGATTATTGGTGATTTAACGTAACTGCACTTTGTACGAACCCCAAAAGGTCGCCTATCTAGGCGGCCTTTTCGTTACTGCGTCACGGCTTGGTTTGGAGTTTTAGCGATTACTTAGGTTCTTTTTGCAGTAATCTTCCCAATAGAGAGTTGCGAACTCTAGCTTATCTTCAAAAGTAGAGTGTTCTACTGATAGCCATGCTCGGTTGGTTACGTCCCAAAACATCTTGTCGAATTGAGTGAAGCTCTTAAAGTTCGAGCGGTTTACTTTGTTGTAAACACTTTTAGAAAGTTCACGCATTCCTGAGTTTATGCGTTTTACATTCACTTTATCTTGTTCGGTCTTTTCTTTGGGCATGTTTGGTTTAAGGTGCGTGTTCGATTTTAGTGCTCAATTTAAACGAAAAACGCCTCCCATTGGGAGGCGTTTTTCTTGAGGACGTTCATTACCTTAGAAAAGGATCGTTGAGATCCATGCTCTTTGGTTGTAATCTCAATCCCCAGATATGACAAAACCAGCTTTGGCGAGCTGGCTTTGTTCGGAATACTTACTAGTTTGAAGACCTGTGTAAGTCCTTTCATGATAGCCATATCATCTAAGCACTTCAAGTATTCCTGCACTCTGTTTGGACTCAAGATGTTTTGGACAGAGCGATGCGTATCAGTCACCGACCAAGGGAAGTTCCAAAGGTGACAGGTAAAGGCACTAATCAAAACTTGCGAAAGCACGATAAAACCGCTCTCTTGTAGCTGCTAGAGGGAGAACTGCGG
>NZ_JAWOWF010000097.1:0-3563 GCF_033340295.1 Vibrio sp. 1401 | reverse complement strand
CCGCAGTTCTCCCTCTAGCAGCTACAAGAGAGCGGTTTTATCGTGCTTTCGCAAGTTTTGATTAGTGCCTTTACCTGCCACCTTTGGAACTTCCCTTGGTCGGTGGCTGATGCGCATCGCTCTGTCCAAAACATCTTGAGTCCAAACAGAGTGCAGGAATACTTGAAGTGCTTAAATGATATGGGCTATCATGAAAGGACTTACACAGGCCGTCAAACCAGTAAGTATTCCGATCAAAGCCAGCTCGCCAAAGCTGGTTTTGTCACATCTGGGGATTGAGATTACAACCAAAGAGCAGGGATCTCAACGATTCCTTTTCTAAGGTAATGAACATCCTCAAGAAAAACGCCTCCCAAAGGGAGGCGTTTTTCGTATCTGCCAGTTGTCAAAAGGTCGCCAAATGGCGACCTTTTGCGTTCTATCGTTCAGTTCGCACTGCGAGTGTTACGTTAAATTACTCATTACTTTCTTTTAAACCAAAGCAGTCCCACTCTATCAGCAATCGACTAAAATTATTTTTTGAAAGATATTTGGCATCTACACACTTACCATCATCATCGTACAGCACAAGGAAAAAAGAACTCGATTCTAGTGTACGACCTAACGAAAGCCATTGAGCAACAATTGTCTCGTAATGTTCTTGATATGATGCGATTTCAAAGCCTTTGTTATTCGATGTTTTAAAATAAATTTTTAGTTTCACGCTTTATCCCATTTATCTCATACACATCATATTTAAGACTAGGTTTGTGTGAGCAATTGAACGTTCTTAATAGACTTAGGCCAAAAAAAACCACTATATACGCAATTGAGTACTATTATAAAGTTACATGCATATCACCACTTTGTGAGTATTGTTTTATGGCTCTGTGTGAAATAAAAAAATACGACACTTTAGTAGATGCTCATACGATTAAACTTCTCGAAAATTTAACAATGGAAATTGGAAATGAAGAAGTTGCTCTACAAGTCACTATTTTGTCATTTGAAAAACTTTGGCATCAAATGGAAATGCATGGAGAGCCCGAAAACACATTTGAATGGCTTCAAATCGAAGCAAAGAAGATCATAATTTAAAGCAACATAACGTTGTGGTGGTGATTATTCCTATTATGGTAAACCCTCCCTCTTGTATTACAATGCATACAACGCAATACAAGAGGGAGACCACCATGCCATCTATGTCGGTAAGAATTCCTGACGATATCGAGCAAAAGTTAACGCAGCTTGCTGAATCAACAGGCAGAACAAAGTCTTGGATAACAAACCAAGCTATCCAAGATTACTTAGAGCGTGAGCTTTGGCAGATAAATGAAATTAAAGAAGCTCTTAGCGAAGCTGATGCAGGTCATTTTGCTAGTGCAGATGATGTGAAAAGTGCTTTCTCTAAGTGGGGTGTGAATGCAGATTAAATGGCTAAAAAAAGCATTAATCAATTTAGAGCATTCAGCTGAATACTTACAGGAACAAAACCCTCAGTCAGCAAGGGACTTTGTTAAAGAAGTTCACGAACTAACAGAACTCCTGAAAGCAAACCCAGCAATGGGACGACCAGGGAGAGTGTTCGGAACAAGAGAACTAATCTTGCAAAAGTTTCCTTACATAATACCTTATCGAGTCAAAGATAATCGCATTGAGATACTAAGGGTGTTCCCTACACGCATGAATCAACCAGATTTTTGGTAACTCAATAACTAAGAAAGGCACCCATCAGGAGCCTTTCTTGTAAGTGGTCTTCGGTTCGCACAAAGTGACGTTACGGTAAATTAACACCAAATAAGATAAAAAAAAGCCCCAGCTACTCGCTGGGGCTTTTTTTTAAATTCGTTCGTTAAGCAAGGCAGACATTAGCTGCTTGCAGGCCTTTCTGGCCTCTCTCAACATTAAATGTAACCTGTTGACCTTCAATCAAAGTTTTAAAACCATCGGATACAATAGCATTGAAGTGAACAAAAACATCATCGCCACCATCACTTTGAGTAAGAAAACCAAAACCCTTACTTTCGTTGAACCATTTAACTAAACCAGTTACTTTATTTGAATTAGACATTGTTGTCCCTTATTAAATTAATTATATCGCGAAATACGAAGTGCTAAGATATTGAATTATTTAATGTATCTATGAAGCTAAGGGAAACGCTGAGGAAAACAACAATTACGAAGAAATTCTGAGGGCTTTACTTTTACAACTGGATTTTGCATTTAATAACTCTGAACAGCAGAGCGAAGCTAGTATTACCTAATCTGCATATGATGTAAATGATTTTTTGACAGAGATCACAAAAATCATTTAGGTTCTACTAACAAAAAATGGAAATTGGTCATCGATAACTCATCAAAAATAAAGAAGTTTTTTTAGTGTTCATTATTCCTATTATGGTAAATCCGTAAGTTAGGCATCAGAAACCATGCTTCCGACACTCTAAAACGCTCTACACGCTGTTTTAGCAAGAAAACCTAGCGTAGACACCCCTGAAACACTTTGAAAGTTTGTGACGCTTTCAGAGCGATTTACAGGGCAAAAAGTTCGCTGTTCGATTGAAACAAAAAACGCCCTCTAAGGGCGTTTTTTCTATGTTTTCATCTTATCGATGGCATCTTTGGTGATCAGCTCGTTAGCTATCTCCAAGTTCTCTTTGTACTTCTTCTCTTTGTACTTCTCATATTCAAAGCGAGATAACGAACTTCTCGGATCGTACTCGTAACGCTGACAGAATTGCTCAAAAGTAACAGCTGCACTCATAGACACCTCTTAATCTTTAAACTGAAAACTTCGCATAAAGCTCTGGCTCTTTAGAGAGTAGAGTCAGGACTTTGCTTGCTAAACCTGTCGGATTTCTCCGTCCTTGCTCCCAACTTTTCACGGTATCAATACTCACATCCATCGCTTGTGCCAACTCTTTTTGGCTGACATCCAGTTGTGCTCGGATCGCTTTAACATCGGCAATCTCATAACGAGTGACATTCGCAGGAGTCTGCTCTCCTTTTGCAATCGCTTCGGCTTGCTTCATCGATGTATAAAGTTCATCAAAAATACTATTGCTCATTGTCATACTCTCTCTTAATCGACCTCGACACTTCTTTAAGGAGATTCTTCTCTTTCTGAGTTAAAGAGTCCTTTCTCCCTTTCTTGTACAGCAACACCAAATAGACAACATCAGGTTGGATCAGTAAGTAAATCGTTCGATAACCACCACTCTTACCTGTCGATTCTCCAGCAAGGCGAACTTTTCTTAGCCCTCCCGTTCCGACAATCAACGATCCCATTTCTGGGTTTTTGATGATGTCTGACTGCAACGCTCGAAACTCTTCATCCGTGAGCATCTCTTTTCGCTGAGATTCAAACAATGGCGTTTCAATAAACTCTAATGCGTAGCTAATAACCCGATCCTCTCCCAAAAGAATAGGAGTACATTGTACTCCTGGCAAGCGTGTTTTCAAATGTATTAACGATTAAATCCGAAACCTCGACCTCTGCGATTTTGTCGTGCTAACGACTGCTCTTGCTGTATTGCTTTTCCAACGACTGGAGCTGCTGCGTCAAGTTGTTTACTTGCATGGTC
>NZ_JAWOWF010000096.1:0-3570 GCF_033340295.1 Vibrio sp. 1401 | reverse complement strand
TCTCCTTATTAGTGAAGATAAGATCATAAGTCTGGTGCCTGGCTAATTGAATGTGTGCTTTGTGGGGCGCTTACCTTCAATCTCCTTCAAAGTCGTTTGATCAAAACGAGCGACCATCAGAGTTGTTCCTGCAAGCGCGCCAACAATGCTTGGGTCGGTAACTGCGAGTACAGGCGGCGTATCGATGATGACTAGATCGTATTGTGCAGACATCTCGTCAACAAAGCTCTTGAAGCGAGGGTGCATAAGAAGTTCTGACGGATTTGGTGGTACTTGGCCGCGAGTAACCACATCCAAGTTTTCAACTTGACTTGGCTTGATTGCGGTTGCTCGATCAATTTTTCCACTTAGTAAGTCAGATAACCCTTGCTCTGCTGTGAGGCCAAAACATTGCTGTAAATAACCTTTTCGCATGTCAGCATCCACCAAAAGGACTTTTTGACCCGTTTTAGCCGCAACTGCAGCAAAGTTAGTTGATACGAACGTCTTACCTATGGAAGGCGCTGGGCCTGAAATCATTAAGACATTGTTTTTGGCTTCCAACATTGCGAAGTGTAAGCTGGTTCGAAGTCCACGTAGTGCTTCAATTGATAGATCTGCTGGATTGGCATTTGCTAAAAGAAGTAAGTCTTTGTTGTTTTTACGTTTTAGCTTGTTCGCAACTTCCAATTGTTGTGCTGATTTTGGAACACTTGCATATACAGATATTCCAGTTTGCTCAATTTCATCAGGAGAAGTCACTCCACGATGAAACGCGGTTTTTACCAGAACAAATGCGACAGCTACCATGCCTCCTAGAAGAGTAGCCAAAACTACAATCAAAGGTTTTTTCGGTTTAATAGGAATTGCGTAAGATTGTGCGTTGTCAATAATACGCACATTACCTACGGTGCCAGCTTTTATGATATTTAGCTCTTGAACTTTATTCAAAAGTTGGATGTAGATTTGCTGGTTTACTTCGACATCACGAGTCATACGCAAGACTTCGCGCTGTGTTTTTGGCAGTTTTTGAACTTGTTTGTTAAGACGCTCTTTCTCTTGTAGTAATGTCTGACGTTTGTCTAACAGCGATTTATAAGCTGGGTGGTCTTGGGTGAATTTTTGACTGATTTCACTTTCTTTAAATGTTAGCTCATTAAGTTGGGCTTCAAGTGCCACCATCACTTTTAGAGTAGATTGTGCTTCGAGATTTAAATCGATAGATTCGTTTTCTTGTCTAAAACTGTTCAATGTATCTTCTGAAATAGTTAGCTTGTCCTTAATCTCGGGTAAATGACCTTTAAGGAAGTTGAGGCTCTGCTCAGCTTCAGCTGAGTTTCTTCTAACATTCTGCAAAAAATAGTTTTGAACAACATCATTTAAAACAAGCTGATTGTGGTCTGGGTATTCACCTTCAATACTTAGAGATACAATACCTGTTTGGCTACCTCTCTCTGAAATAGAAAGTTGTGAGGCTAACTTGTTGATAGCATCTAACTTGCTTATTTTACTTATTGTAAAAGTATCTTCATTTTGAGCATTGAGCTGGTTCACTTTTACACGATAGCCATTCATCTCAATTAGTTGACCAACTGAACCAGAAAGTACCATTTGGTCTTCAAGCATCAAGCTGAATTGACCTTTCTCGATGTCTGTAGCAATCAGTTGATGAGATAATCCTTTAGCCGTTCGAGGTACTTCAAACGTGGTCAAAGAAATGTAGTTTTGAGTACCGTTGATTCGTGCTAGACCTTTACCAACAAAAGGTAAGTAATCAGGAGTGGCAATGGTTGTTAAGTTAAACTTATCAACGGTATCGCCAAGAATCATTCTCGATTTAATTATTTCAATCTCTGTAGTTGCAGATGATTCGGCAGAAAAGAGTTCTCCCATGTCACCGACCATCGCCGAAATACCACCTGAACTTTTCTTTTCGATTTGTATTAACGCGTCGGCTTTGTAAATCGGAGTTGATAGCAACGCGACCGCGATACCTAATGTTGCAAAAAAGAGTGTAATACTGATGATAAACCATTTCGCGTCTATCAATATGCCGAAGAGCTTGCCTAGGTCGATCTCATCATCAGCAAGAGCAGATGGTTGTATTGTTTGGTTAGCCATTATTTTTTATTTCGCCAAGTGATCTGAATTTATATTTTTTTTGCCCATGCATGAGCAGCATTTTCAATCAGAGATAATGCATGCTCAAAGGCTTCTCTACTCTGTCTGTATGGATCTGGAATATCCACGGAACCTATCCAGTGACCAAATAACATTGCTTTACCTCTAGCCTCTGGTACCAGCTCCGTCAAAGCATCGATATGACCTTGTTCCATCACCAATATTAGGTCTTGTTTTGCGCACAACTTAGCGGTTAGCTGCTGCGCTTTGTGGTCTAGCAGGTAGATACCACGTTCTGACGCGACAAGTCTGGCGGTTTCATCTGCTGGCTTTCCGGTTAGGCGACTTTTTTCTACGGCAATACCCGCCGAAGAAATCTGTTTATCTGGGAGTAGTTGCTGTAGTAACCGCTCTCCTGTGGGAGAGCGACAAATATTACCTACACACACGACAAGAATGTTCGAAAACATGTTTTGCTCCTTATAGACAACGTTTGAATGACTTGTTTATGTTCAAACAAGCCCTTCAGAATGCTTTTTCTATGGCCAAGTCCTGACTCGAAGGACGCCTTCTGTAAGTTCATTGAAGCCTGAGATGGTAGGTACTAGTTGTGCAATAACGCGATTCCAACGACTGATAGGCGCCGCAGTGACATAAACGATGTCATACGGTTTCAGAGCAAATTCAGTACCAATAACGAGCGCTGCCGCATCGGAGACATCAAGTTGATATATGTCGCCCAGTGAACCTGCGTCTTGTGACCTCCTAATTACGAATACACCTGTCGCATCCGCTGATATCTGATTAATACCGCCAACGTTGCTCAGAGCTTCCGTAAGGCTCATGCCAGCGCGATCTATTTTCAGTAGTTTAGGATCGTTAACTTCACCCATAACGAAAACCTTTTGTGAATCATTTCTTGGCACATGGATGATATCACCTGGTTGAAGTAGCCTATTTTCAGTGAGGTCGCCTTCTTGCATCAGCGCATAAAGAGATATGTTTTCAACTATGCCGTTTCTTGTCAGTGTTACATTTTTCCAGTCGGCGTTTTCGGCTAATCCACCTGCACGGTTAATTGCATCTAACAAGGTGAGTGGGATGTTGGTGATTGGTTGTTGTCCAGGATTACTTACTTCACCAGTAATGTAGGATTTTTTCGAACGAAAAGCTGCTACGCTGACATCCACTTGAGGACTTTCTATGTACTTTGCTAATCGGCGAGAAATATCAGCACGAATTTGACGAACGTTTTTACCCGCAACTTCAACAATACCTATATATGGATAGAAGATAGTACCATCAGCATGTACCCAATTCCCCGCTTCAGCAGAGCTGCGATAAGAACCAGCAGGAATAGTTAGTTCTGGGTGATCCCAAATAGTAATGTTTAGTATCCGTCATTCCGCAGCCAATTTCAGAATTAAAACAATGTGATCCAGTGATCGTTTACAAATGTTAGTGCGACAG
>NZ_JAWOWF010000095.1:0-3587 GCF_033340295.1 Vibrio sp. 1401 | reverse complement strand
TTTAAATGTACAAATTAGTGGAAACATCACTTCACGTCACCCCTTATGCCATAAAGGATTTTCATGATCTTGCCCTGGGGTAGTTGGTTTGTAATTATCTTTGTTTGTTTAATTGTGCTCACTTTTTTAATGCTAGTCGTCAAACGGCTCGTACAAAAACAGTGGCAATGATTTATAACAAACTGTTTAAGAATGATTCGCAACGCGTGGCATTTTCACTATGCGTTGGTTTTAGTGTTTAAGGTGGTATGCGGCGGCATCGGTATTGCGTTGCTCACCCCTTAACAGGGCGTTATGGCGCAGGGCAAAATTCAGCTAAGGAAGCTAGATGAGTGATAAAGTTAAAGTAGCCTTGCAGTGGCTCAAAGAAATCTTGGATGCAGAGGTTGTGGAGTATCAAATAGTAGGTGGATTAGCGGCAACTATTTATGGTGGAAGTCGGGAAGTCGCAGATATAGATCTTTATATTCGAAACTCAGACGCAGATAAAGTGTTATCGCATGTAATTATAAGACTATAAATTAATGCACATTAAGGTGATTACTATATCTAAAATGTGTCTTCTGTTGACATGAAAAAAATGCCTATAACGTTATGACTGGTTCAATAAATCTAAACACCTCCTATGTATTTATGACACCATGAACTACAGTTACTGTGTGAATGTATTTTCGCCTCGAGCAGGAACTTTGGCTTAGAACCAGTTGAGTAATCTAATTGAAGATAATGGTATTGCTTATGTTGCTGTCAGAACTGATAAAAACATTTACAGGATTAAAACGGCTATTCCTTGCTTTTCTGGAACTAGCTATCTTGTTAGACCGACACTTCAACACGGATACGACTTATATGGTTTGCAAAATGAAGCATTTGATTCTTTTACCCACTCCGAAGAAATTGTTTCTCTACTGAGTTCCGTTTAGTCCGCTATTCACAAAATCCATTCCCAACAATTGCGAGATAGTTGAGTTATGTTCTTAAAGCAGTGTTTCAAACAATCTGTTCAACTAAATACTTGTGGGAATAGCACTAAATCGAAGGTGTTTACTAATGTGATCGCTCTTGATTCTAACATGAAGGTAATGCCGATACTTACATTGTATCTACGAAAATCTTTAATTAAAGATAAATTGTCTTCGGCTACTGTTTCAAAGCAGTTCGATATTATTAAATTATTTGTAAAGCATCGTGTAGAAGTTGCCGAAGAAGCGATTTTGAATGAGGAACAGATTCTAGTTCTTAGTTCTGAGTTCGAAATTAGAAAATACTTAGATTATAAAACCAATGTCAAAGGTCTTAGCTCCGTAACAGTTTCAAATTATGATGCTCAATTGAGGCGATTTTATGCGTTCTTATATACCAATAATTTTATAATAACCGATCCTTATGTTAATGGTCCCCTTGCTGTAAAGAGAAAGTCGAATATTGTAGATTCCTGTTCATTTGATGAATTGTTCGAGCTGATATCTGCTACTAAAAATGAACGAGAGCGAGCGCTACTTCAATTTATCTACGATTCTGGGTTACGTGTATCAGAAGTGCCAAGAGTAACACTTGAAGATATCCAGCAGTGTACCGAACGCACATACGAAAGCATTAAAAAGTCATCAGACAACTTTGCTGCTAGTGATTATGTTCCTTTGAGTGTTCGTGGCTCTAAGAGTCGTGAACAAGGCGGATGGAAGTACAGGACAACAAGAATAAGTCTTCCTACTTTAAATCGCATAAAAAAGTACCATTCTTCACCTTTGTATAAACGGAATATTCGTTCATTCAAGGGAATAGCCAGTATCCCCGCGTTTCTTGATTCGGAAGGAAGGCCTTTGACTAAAAGCGGCATTTCCAAGTTATTTGAACGACTGTCCAAACGCGCTAGAGCTAAAGGTACACTCAATCGAATGATTACTCCACATAAGCTTAGACATGGCTTTGCTTATGCTGTTTTGCAATCTAACGATGACAACACACAGTACCTCGATCGACTAGTACAAGTTCAACTGATGTTAGGCCATACCTCACTTAAAACCACTCAGGATGCCTATACCAGTATACCTATGGAAATATATCGAGAAATGGTTGACGACAACGGAGAATCGATTACAAGAGCAATGATGATGGAAAGACTTTGCAAGAAGACCCAACTAAAAATCAAAGTGCAGGACAAGAAATAATATTATGGTTCTATTCGTTCGTGATACGATCACTAGGCCCAATACAACCCAAGGGAGCTCTAGCCAGAAAGCTTTGGCAGAGAAATGGGCTGTAGATGTGCTCTCATGGTCGAAGGAGCGCCTTCTTGAAATACCATTAAGTAGGGCAGAAAAAGGTGTACCAGGCATTATCCCATATGCTTCGCATTGTTTGAGGATATCAGTCGCAAGTTTATCGAGGTGGAAATATTTTTTCAGACCAATACAGCAAAAAATGATTGAAACTGGCTGCTATTTCCCTGAGTTTTCAATTTATGCCAACGAATACAATAGACGGCTAGTACTATTCTTACGGGATTGTGATTCGTCACAGTATCCTCACGAAACACCATTCCAAACAAAGCTGAAAATTAAAGAAGATGCTGGCATACCAAGGTACTTACAAAAAGGGGCAAGAGCCCTTGTCAATAGAACTTTAGATGAATATTTTTCTCAGCTTCAGCAACATGCTGGTGTTGAGGGAAAGGACAATTCGATTCGACGTGAACAAGCTGAGATTTCAAAGGAAACACGAAAAAAAATAAGTTACTAAACACACTAAGAGGTATTGCTGTCACACATTCTGATGATTTAGTTACAGCCACGAAAGCCGAGCCTTACTTACCATTCAAACATCTTTTCTATCATGGAACAATTAACACCAGTTATGGTCGAGCTGAGTTCGAAACATATATTGAGCCCTACTTAGGCTATATCGGAATAAATAGCAGTTCTTCGCTCCATGATGTTTTCCACACATACTCATTAACAAGATTTAAGAAGTTTCAGGAAGAGAATGTTATTTCCAAGAAATTCTCAACCAGAGCTGCGAACGCTGCAATATCAGCATTTCGTTTATTTTTAAATAGGTTTTCCGTTCTTCAAGATCAGCGAGAGTTTAAGTTCATAGATGTTATCGGCTTTAAAAATGTCAGAGCCACAGAGCAAAGAACTCCGTTTAGCATCAATTCTAGGTATGACTTGATTGAATGCATAGACTCAACATTGAATGACATTGATTCAAAGACATTAGTAGTGTCAGAAGATAAATATAAAGAGGTTGACCCTTTTTATCACCCGTTACTTAACTGCATCATTGAACACATGGGAGGTTGTTATGCTTTGAGGGATAAAGATTCAAGTGATAAATTTTCAATTGAGTGTGCCAAACTTGCTCGGGCTAGAGCCAAAGATGAAAATTGGTACGGCAATAGCCTAAGACAGGATGCATTACATTCAATTGGCATTATTCCGGAAATTGATAGTTATTTGATGTATGTGTTTATGATGAAACTGGCTGCAGTGACCGGAATGAATAGAGAGGCTTTGTTGCGTAATTCGATGGAACTAAATCAGGAAGTTACGATCTGATCGGTTACATCAGTTAATCATCGTAGC
>NZ_JAWOWF010000094.1:0-3700 GCF_033340295.1 Vibrio sp. 1401 | reverse complement strand
CCAGATAGAAGAACTTTAGTTGCAGCTAAAGTCTGGGTCTCACCTTACCCGATTGGAGTACTTATTATCCATACAAACTGTTCAAGACGGATTCGCAACGCGTGGCATTTTTACTATGCGTTGGTTTTAGTGTTTAAGGTGGTATGCGGTGGCTTTGGTATTGCGTTGCTCACCCCTTAACAGGGCGTTAGTTGCCTTATCAAAATCGCACGTTCAATTTACTGTACAAGTACATGAGCGAAGACTATACTTGTTCCATTAAATGTACATGTGGAGGTTCTTATGAGAATCGTATCTTTTACTGAAGCTAGAAATAGTCTCAAAGCGGTTTTAGATGGTGTCGTGAATGATGCTGATACAACCGTAATTACTCGCCGTGACTCTGAAGATGCAGTTGTTATGTCCTTAGACTATTACAATAGCCTAATGGAAACAGTTCACTTACTTCGCTCACCTCAAAATGCGGAGCATTTGAATCGTTCAATAGCGCAGTATCGTGCTGGTAAGACAACAGCACGAGAGTTAATTGATGAGTAGTAGTCAACGTTTACTATCTTGGACTGACGATGCTTGGGATGATTACCTGTACTGGCAAACTCAAGATAAGAAAACCTTAAAACGCATTAATAAGCTTATCAACGATGTTAAACGCTCTCCATTTGAGGGTATTGGTAAACCTGAGCCACTAAAGGAAAACCTATCTGGTTTTTGGTCTCGTCGTATTGATGACACTAATAGGCTGGTTTATGCCGTAGATGACCAAGCAATCACAATAATTTCGTGTCGTTACCACTACTAAATGGCTTCATCGTCAGGCAACTAACAAACGCTTTAAGACGGATTCGCAACGCGTGGCATTTTTACTATGCGTTGATTTTAGTGATTAAGGTGGTATGCAGAAACATCGGTATTGCGTTGCTCACCACTTAAGCGGGCGTTAATTTGCTAAAGGCTAGCGGGTAACTAGCCTAAGCTGGCTCTCACATCAGCAATGGTGATGAAGAGTTTATTTCCAGCGTCTTCAAATGCTTGAAAACCATAGCGTTCATAGAAGTGTTTCGCACCGTCTTTGGCGTCAACGATAACAACTGGAAATGCAACGCTATCACTAGCAGCTAATAGCTTTCTGAGTGCGTCGATAAGCAGCCACTCACCAAAACCTTTCCCTTTGTATCGCTCATCGACAGCAAGACGGGCTATCAGACCACCAGAGGTGGATGATTGGTGCTTTTTTTGTAACTTATCAGGCAATGCCTTTAAGTAAATTGGCGTCATTGTTAGCGTGTAAAAGCCGATGACATGTGAGTTGTCGTTATCATCTTCCAAAACAAACGTTCTGGTGTTGTCCTTCTTTGCTTGCTGACTAGCCATTACTCTTAAGTAATTATTGAGAGCTTCGATGCCACAGTTGAATCGGTTTCTATCGTGTTTAGCTTTATCTAGAAGTACCGTATTCATCATTGAGTTTTGCTCTCGTATCGATCAGCTGCAGCTTTTAGTTTTGAGTTCTGTGTTGCAGGACAGTCTAAAGCTTCCATGAGCAACATAGCATCAGCTTGGCTCAGTTTTAAAGCCTGTTCACGTTCGATGACTTGTTTAGCTTTTTCGATTGCAGCGCTTAGAACAAACGAGTTGATGCTAGACATGCCAGCGATCGCGGCAGCCTTAGTAAGTAAGTCTTGTGTATCGACATCAACCCTAGCGGTGATGCGAGGCAAAGTAGTTGCCATAATGTTATCTCCTGTTGTGTCAAAATGTCACATGTGTATTATGGTCTTAAAGTGTGCAATAAGCAATCTTTGTGTCACTTTGGCACACAAACTGACAAGCATTTAAGAGTGATTCAGCACGCTTGGCATTTTTAGTTTGGGTTTAGTTCAGTGTTTACGGTGGTCAAATTAAGTGCTGTGCTTGCGTGCTTCACACCTTAATTGGGCGTTATACGAATAGAGGGAAATTATGTACAAAAATACTGATTTTAACTTGGATTCAAAAGAGTTCAGGTTTAAGAAAGACTCATATCCTTTGTCTAAGATAAACAATGTTAGGGTTAAAAAGTTAAGTTTTCTTGATAATTTAGGTCAAGTTTTATTCTGGGTGTGTGTTTTTTCAGGGGCAGTTTGGTTAGTTATTCCAAGGTTGGAAGAGGTGCCACAATGGCTACTAGTTTTAGTTCTTAGTCTGACGGTTGTAGGTTTGGTTTTTGCTCTTTTTCGTTGTTCTAAATATGCACTTCAAGTCGAGTTTCGCCACATAGATGAAACGGGCGTTCAATGGGTTAATGTCGCTAAGTCATACTCAAAGTCAGATTGTGAGTTATTTGAACAGCAAGTGTTGGCACTGAAAAAATTCGTATAACAATTGTTCAAGAGTGATTCGGCACGCGTGGCATTTTCACTATGCGTTAGGTTCAGTGGTTGAGGTGTTATGCGGAAGCTTAGGTATTGCGTGCCTCACACCTTAACAGGGCGTTATACCGCAATCAGTCATCTAACCTTTTCATGGCTTTACGGTAAACATCGCTACGTTCGCGCTTTCCAACTGCTAGGACGGTTACAATGATCACATCGTCTTCGACTTTGTAGACGAGACGGTAGCCCGATTGACGCAACTTAATTTTATACATGTTGTCAGCTCCAGACAATTTTAAAGCCGGAACATGTGGGTTATCTAAGCGCTCGATTAGCTTTTTCTTAAATTGTTGTTGCAGAGTAGAACCAAGCTTTTTCCACTCTTTGAGGGCGCTCTTTTTAAAGTCGAGTTTATAGGTCATCAATATTTACCGAAATGCTCTCTTCAGATTCACGCTCTTTAGCGATAGCGAGTAGTTCAAGATCTTCGAGTCTGTCCATCATCATTTCGTACGCTTCGGCAGGTACGCAATAAAATGCTGGTTCATTTCGGTTTAATACAGCTACAGGTTCGCCGTAAGCACTAGTTGCAACTTTCATAGGGTTAGCTTTCAACTCAGTAATGCTTGCAGCAACATCGGCTAAAATTCTAGTGGTCATATAATCGGTCTCTTAAGTGGTCTTTATGTTGGTCATTTTAGCCTCAACCAAGCGGTATAACAAGTTGCTTAAGAGTGATTCGCAACGCGTGGCATTTTTACTATGCGTCGGTTTATGTGTTTAAGGTATTATGCGGAGGCTAAGGTATTGCGTTGCTCACACCTTAGCAAGGTGTTAACAATATGGAGGTATTTGTGGACTCTGATTACATGTTACAAGTTGGGGATGAAATAGGTCTTGTTAAGGACAATCCGCGATTGTTAGTTATCGTTTCTCACTCATTTGTAGAGATGATCGTCAAAACACTATCAGATCACTATCTTCCAGAAGTGAAACTAAAAAATCACAATCAAAGGCTGGAAAAGCTTAGGAAAGAACAAGTTATTGATGAGTTCCAGTTTCAGGTTTACGATTGGTTTCGAGATCTTAGAAATAAAGCTGCGCATACACCAATATTTAGGCTCAATGACAGCGACTTCGAAGCGTTAGTCGGTCTCGTTAAAAGAGAGCAACTTGGAGTTCAATCGTTTCATCTATTTTCTATTAAGTTGATCTCTGAACTTTGGAACAAGCATTTAGATATTCTTGGTCTAGCGTACCTTAATAAATATTGCTAACAAGAGACTATGGCGTCAATAGTTAATTTTTGAGGCTATCTGTATCCCACATAACACCATCTCTTAGCATTG
>NZ_JAWOWF010000093.1:0-3768 GCF_033340295.1 Vibrio sp. 1401 | reverse complement strand
AACGAGACATATTTCCTCTGTCACCGCCCCTTTAATTGGTTATTTTTTAACAGTGACAACTAGCCTGACACAGGGGGGCCCCTTCAAAGGCTTGACCGACGTTGAGTGCTGTGAAACAGCAATTGCTATGGCAGTTTCTAATGGAATTCTAAAAAAGTGCCTCAACCTCATTGGTTTCAGCCGTCCACTAAAGAGATCGGGGCCGCCGAGTTTTACGAATCTATAGGCAGTAAATCTGTTTGGAATCTGGTAATCCCAGAGCGAGCATCTAGAGGGTACTGGAAAAAATAGGTTAGATCTCTATTTTTGGCGTTCATGTTTCGTGACACATGGCATTTTATGGCTAAGACTCAACGGTATGTCACTTAACTAGGAGTTGTCCCCTAAAAAATAATGGCGTGTTTTCTTACAACCAGGAGACTACGGTATGGCCTACCTTGTAGAAGAACCCAAAACCCAGGGAAATTATTCTCGTAGACGTTAAGAGGTATTAGCCCACTAGACAGCCGTAAGGTTGGAAATATGGCATATCAGCAAGGGACAACTGAATATGCAACTGCAATTACTGATCTAATGGCTCAAAAGGACAAAGATACAACCGAATAGAAAGCGGCCAGAAGTATAAAAAGCATTGAGAAAAAAAACTCCTGTTAGATATATTCACACCGCAGCGGCTATTTCTGATGCTGGAGAGGTTTCTTCAGTTAATGTAAAGGAATTTAACGTAGAATTAGGACTGGATTAAATGTCTGATAATAAAAAGAAAGTTAGCATGAAGAGAAAGGCGGAACCTCAATTGACACCAAATGATGTCGCTGACTACCAAATGTATATCAATGAAGATTTAGATGAGCGCAAAGAGCTAATAGCAATCCGCAGGGAGAACTTAGTCGCTCTTAGCGACGACGTTTCAGAACAAGTGAGGTGGTATAGTTGCTTTCCATCTTCAATAGAAACTGAACAAATCGGAACACTTTGCCTTTATGAGGCATCATTGATGCGTGCTTTTTACCATCAACTTGCCATTAAACCAAATGAACCTCAAAGCGTTAAATTACCTGATTATCCAGAAGTGACATGGAAAGGCGAAGGTATTTTGAAAACTGGATGTTTACACCCTAATCGATGGTTAGATGCTTATTTTACTTCGGTGATTGTGCGTGACAAAGCTAGCATGGACGTATTGGCAAACTTTCCTATTTCTTTGATGAGACAGAGTTCTACCAAAGCGGGCGAGTTATCTTATATGCTAGTAGACGTCATTCAGTCGTTCCACAACCGCACATCGGACTACCCAGATAAGCTGGTTGCAGCAATGGACGCGGCGGTAGCTCAAGGGGATAACTGGGCGTTGGAAATTGCGATGGGGATCCTAGAAACCTTCGCAGCGCTCACTACTAATATTGGTTATGATTTTGAGGAAGTGCTCGTTAAAAACCTACAGTTCCAAGAGAAATATCATCTTCGAGAATTGGGACCAGATAGGATAGGCATCAGAACTTTTATCAACTTCCCTCTGCTTGGCATGGCATGTATGTGGTACGACAAAGGCAACCGTCTATCTATTGAAACCGGTTGGCTTCCACCCTATCTTGTTGAAGGACGTTGGCTAGAAGATGTAAAAGCAGGGAAGATCACTAGATAAATTCTCTTTACTTATAAGCCATCTTTTACGAGGTGGCTTATAAGTTTATGGTGAGGGGTTCGTTGTTACGCGATTACAAAAGAGGCAGCGAAGCGTTTTACTTCAAAGCAGTTGTTCAAAATGATTAAATCAGGAAGACTTCTCGACGGATTTAATCATTCACCATAAGACCTCTTTTATTTCGGAAAGGGGATAACTCGTTCAATAACTTCAGGGTAATGAATTCCAAGCCTCATCAGAAGTACAATAAGCGATTGCACTGGTACGATGAAGGCAAAATATATATCAAAAATAGAGTTTTAAATATGAGAAGCTTAGACGTAATGCTCGATCAATTCACCGAAAAAGAAGGGTTTGAGTGCTTTGGAGAGTTGAATGACGTATCAATTCATGAAATGGAAAATCAGCTAGGATTATCCTTTCCGGAGCCATATAAAGTTTTTCTAAGAAAATATGGTTACGTTGAGTGGTTTGGTCATACGATTTATGGATACTCTGAAGATGAGGACTATCTTACAGTTGAGCGCACTCTTGAACTTCGCGAGGATGAGATACCGAGTGATTTTGAGAAAATACCACAAAACGGTTGCGTATTAGAGCGCTATGCCGGAGGTGGCTACTACTTTTTATTTTCAAATGAATCAGAAAGATCGGGGCAAGTAGCCCTTTTCATAGATGAATTGTTTGGTAAAGAAGCCCAATCATGGACAACATTTGAGGCATTTTTGGAATATATGCTCAGCCTTTGAACTGTTGTTACATAGAGCCTCAATTTCGAAGCCAGGCGACTTTGATATGATTTACGAGGCACCAACTGAAATTACATACACAAGCAGAAATACCCTCTAGCGGTAAGGTTTCCAAGTTCAAAGCAAAAGAGTTTGATATAGATATAGGAGAGTTCAGAAGTGGTTGATAGCTCAGAGGTAAAAAAGGTTGAACGAGTAGCTCATGTTGAACTAAGTGATTTTGAAAGAGAAGCTTATCGAGAAGAAATAAAAGAGAGTTTAGACAAAAGGAAAAGGCGCATATCTATAAAAAGAGAAAACTTGGTTTACTTGAGCGATGGTATTTCTTATCAGCTCCGTCTGTATACATGGTTACCTCCATTAGACGATGATGAGAGAATCGGCACGCTATGTCTATATGAATCATCATTGATGCGTGCTTTTTACCATCAACTTGCCATCAAGCCAAGCGAGCCTCAAAGCATTAAATTACCTGATTATCCAGAAGTAACATGGAAAGGCGAAGGTATTTTAAAAACAGGCTTCATTTGCCCCTCAATGTGGCTAGATGCGTATTTTACCTCTGTCATCGTTCGTGACAAAGCTAGCATGGATGTGTTAGCGAACTTCTCGATTTCTTTGATGAGACAGAGCTCTACCAAAGCGGGTGAGCTGTCTTATATGCTAGTAGACGTCATTCAGTCGTTCCACAATCGCACATCGGATTATCCTGATAAGCTGGTTGCAGCAATGGACGCAGCGGTAGCTCAAGGGGATAACTGGGCGTTGGAAATTGCGATGGGGATCCTAGAAACCTTCGCAGCGCTCACTACTAATATTGGTTATGATTTTGAGGAAGTGCTCGTTAAAAACCTACAGTTCCAAGAGAAATATCATCTTAGAGAATTAGGGCCAGATAGAATAGGGCTCCGCACGTTCATTAATTTCCCTCTGCTTGGCATGGCTTGCATGTGGTACGACAGAGGCAACCGTCTATCTGTTGAAACCGGTTGGCTTCCACCCTATCTTGTTGAAGGACGTTGGCTAGAAGATGTAAAAGCAGGGAAGATCACTCAATAACACCCTTTAGTTAGCAATTCAGTCTATAAGCCATCTTTCTCTTGAAATGGCTTTATATTTATGGTGGGGAGTTTGTTGTTTGCCGAACGACCAATCATTCGTGGCATTATCAGAAAACCCAAAGTTAAAAATCATATTCGATATGAATACGATTTAGACCATATTGATTGCGAGAAGAACGAAGTTACTTTTCATCGTTATATCAATCATTCAGATGGTAGTAAACGCAAAGTTCAATATGGGCTTTGTTGCGTAATTCAGACGAGAAACCAAACCTCCTAAAGTTGACCGACTTTTATACAATATACTGAGTTT
>NZ_JAWOWF010000092.1:0-4555 GCF_033340295.1 Vibrio sp. 1401 | reverse complement strand
TGAAACTCAGTATGTTGTTTAAGAACTGAACAACATGGGGCTACCATGTCTTCTCATCGAATTAAGCAACAAAGCCTATAGAATCACTTGCACTTGATACTGACGATATCCAAAATTTATTAAGACAAGCCATAACCCAAGGCCAATACGTGAATTCTGAGTGGTGCGTTCAAAAGCCAACTGGACCTTGGGCAGCATGTGATAGCTACCGCTTACAAAGAGAGGAATGGCGAGAGCATGCATATAAGTATATGAGCTGTAATTATTATGTAAAATTTGCGATTGGTAAGACAGGTAAAATTCTATTACTTGTGTCATGCCACGTCTCGCAATAAGGATTGAGCAATGACAACTAAAATTTGTCCGATCTGCGAACAAGGCCACTTGAGTACCCAAGAAGAAATTATCCATGTTGAACATATGGGACAGCATGGTTCAATTTCTAGTCAATTTTCAACTTGTGATGTATGTGGAAGTGAACAAGCAACCCCTGCAAATGCTCGTTTTAATAAACGTGCAATGATTGCTTTCAAAAAGCAAGTTCAAGGCCTTTTGACAGGCGTTGAAGTGCGCGAACTTCGTAAGGGTTGGGGTCTCAGCCAAGAGGATGCTGCAAAAATATTTGGTGGCGGCCCTGTGGCATTTTCAAAATACGAGTCTGATGATGTAATACAGTCCGAAGCTATGGATAGGCTCATCAGGGTAGCTCGCGATGTTCCAGCCTCTCTCGATAAGCTGATGGCAAATGCAGGCGTTAAGCGTCAAATAGCTACCGACTGGACGACTGTAGCAATAGTAAATTTCCACGATAAATTAAATATCAAGCGAACTCATGTAGTGCGTCAACATGAGTTTGGTTTAGAGGCAAATTATGGCTACTAAAAATAGTAACCACTTACAGAAAGCCATTGAAAATCTGGTTATTGAAGATGTGTATCAGAAAAGTACAAGAGCATTCTGTGCAGACGATTTTGATACTAAATCATATAGTGAAATTGAACACCTTCACATCCAACAGATGCACGTTGTACACAAGAGCGAAACGATTCAGATTGAAGATGATGGTGAATTACTTCGTGTATTCGTGCGACTTGGCACACGATGGATCGTTCCATCAGAAGATGCTGAGAAACCAGATATAAAAGCTGCTATTGAAAGTGATTTTATAGCAGAATACAGAATAAAATCTCCTTTAGAACAAGAATGTATCGATGAGTTTTCATTGAAAAACGCTAGCTACCATGTTTGGCCATACTGGCGAGAATATTTAAGTTCCCAATGTGAGCGCATGAGATTACCAAGAGTTGTCCTTCCTACCGTACAGTTCACTAAATAACTAAGCCAAACCAGTGCTAACTGCACTGGTTTTTAGCCGCTAGATCGATTTCCCCCCAAAGCCACTTACGGACATAAAAACATCCTATTGCCACATAAAGTAAGCGGTATTTAGGCGAACTATATTTATCTAAGCATTCTATTTTACTAGAAACCAATAAAGGGGTAGGCGTTTCAGAATAGAATTGTTATTAATATATTTACCATCAGAGGGTTCAGAACTAAGAGAGCTTTTTTATCTATCAATGAAATGAGCAAACTTTAGTTTTTTTGATGATTTGAGCGAGAACAGTGTTCTCACAGTAGCATTCTTCTCTGCCAGCCAGACTCAATAGGTTAACTTTTATGTTATGAGAACACCCTTCTATACGGTTAAACTGCTTGAACCCTCACTCATATTCAACAGTCGCAAGTGTAGCGACACTTAGGATACGCAGAGCAACCATAGAAACTTTTACCCGCATTACGACCTTTTTTAGCAACACGAATCACAAGGTTAGACTGGCAGTTTGGGCAAACCTTGGAATGAGGCTCGGGTGCAGGCTCACCAATGACTGGCTTATTCATAAAGCTGCGTCCATCTTCAATCATGTGGACTAGCTCGCTACCATTAACCAACCACATGCGCTTCTCTTGAGCAAAGGCGATGGCTTCAGAAGTAAAATCTCCCGATGTTACGATGATCATTTTGCTAGCACGATTGTCGATCATCACACCATACATTTCTCTTAAGACTTGAACTCCGACTTTTCTAGCTTTCCAGTGCTTACATTGTACAAGACTCAACTCACCGTCTTTAGTTAACCAAATATCTACCCCACCATCGGCCTGCTTTGAGAAAGATTGTTTAACGTCGTAGCCTTGCTGCTTAAAGTACTCGCCAATGTAGCTTTCAAATTCAATCCAACTGAGGGAATTAAGCGGAGTCGTGTTTTTGTGTGCTCTGATTTGAGACGTCGTCGCAAGATAATTATGCTTTCGCTGATACTGCTTAAAGAATGCAATGGGAGCAGGAATTAAAAACAAAAAAGCAAAATACGGTGCCATTTGCGGAAGATTCGGCCCAATGGCATTGAAGATGAAGTTATCACTGCGAGCCGCTAAACCTGGCAATAGGAAAGATAAACCAACATAAATGCCTGCTGAGAACAAGATACTCACCCACCACGGCGCATCCATCAAATGCCAAATAATTCCATCATTTTTCCGAGCCATAACTCCTCCCAATAAGCATCAAAATGCATTAAAGCACAATTGCCAGACCTAATACATAGAGTTAAATCATGTATTTAGTGGGAGAACAAACAGCTAGAACATTGTTCTAGCAAGAGCATTTTTATTTATTAATTAAATGACCAAACTTTAGTTTTTGATGATGTGAGCGAGAACAGTGTTCTCGCAGTAGCGTTTGAACGCTACCAGCCTTTGCCTATATACCCAAACACGAGTCGGATAATACCTAACTCTGTCTTTCGCCATTCGGAGAACATCGTTCTCCGTTCAACTAATGAAGATTTGAGAAGAAAGTGGCTCCCTGAGATAGACAAAAGCAGGAACAAGGTTCCTGCAAGAGCATTTTTATTCGTGTTATTAATCATGTAAACAATGACTTACTTTATATTTACGAAGGTTAAGCGAGAACACTGTTCTCGCAGTAACAAGTGCATCTATTTTTGTTCTTCTAGCCATCGCTCAATATCTTTTCTCTGCCACCCAACAACTCTAGAACTAAGCGTAACAACGGGTGGTATTTTTCCATCTCGACGCCAGCGCCACAAAGTACTTACGCTTACCCCGATCTCTTTCGCTAACTGCTCTTGTCTTACAAACATTTTATTACCTTTATTTCTCTATTATTTAGTCGCATCTTAGATTCTCATCGCCCAACTCATAATATAGAATAAGCAACAAACCATATTGACATGATAACGAATGGACTTAGATCAAAAGCGCAATGCATTGAGAGTACAGCTAGAAACAGCAATTAATGACTTAAAAAAACAGGCCGAATATCGAGGTTGTAAAATTGCTCAGCGACGTCGTTCTGGGTATTTATACGCTGTTGATGCCGCTCGGAACATTGTTCTGGAAACGTGGTTTACCAAGTTACTCAGACAACATGGAACCATACTCAAAAAGTACAGCAGTTCTAATGCTATCCATCTTGCCGAGATCATCGAAAGTTATGGTGGATTAAATAAAACAATTAAACTTATTGAAACGGTGCTAGCTTTACGTGGATTCGGTCTTCATACTCAACAACGTATCGATTATATGGATCAAGTACTGTGGGGGTTAAAAGATTTACGTTCACTCACGCCACAGCACCAAGAAGAAGCGATACGCTGGAACAGTGTTCTACCTTACTGCGCACTATGCTGGCGTCTACGCAGCCGATCTCACTACTACTGCGAAAAACACCATCCCATTAAGTCCACTAAACTTTATAAACAGCAAAAATACGCAGTTATCACTGCATTGAAACACCTGCCCAACCAGAACAGCACTGCTTACGAAAAGTATCTTGCACAGCCTAACAAACAGAAAAAGTTAGGACGACAACTGTATGATCTGGTCAGCGGCTATGCGCCGCATCCACGAGTATTTCTACGTCACTGTAAAGATAGCGCTATGTCAGGGGACTGGATCACACTATCAAAGAACATTGTTCAGACATGTAAAGTAAACTACCCAGCGAGCTATAAAAAAATAAATCAGATCAAGTCAGATGATTTTGGTCAATGGTCATCATGGTGTATCGCGATAGTGAGATGTTTAGATTCTAAAGAACCAAACGCGTGGAGTGATAAAGAGTGCCTAACGCTTTTCAATGAGTTGAATACTTGGACCACACTGATTGGGATCTTGCATCGCTTCGAATGTGTAGAACGAATCAATAGCATTGAAACTAAGCGTGGCCCAGACGTTGGATATGGAGCCAATCTAGAACAACACCAGTTGATCAAAGAGCTGTTAAAACAACAACTAGCAACGAATAGCAAAACTAACTTAAGTGATATCGCCAGAACGCTTGGGCTTAGCAGACAACGCATACACCAGATCATTAAAAAACATCAATTGCTCTCCTAAGCAGCAAAGTAACTGTTCAAAAAACAATCAAATTTATTTTACATTTTTAATTATTCCCGAATTCAACTGCGAAGTGCGACACTCGCTAATATCAAGCAGCCAATGCCATTTCTTTAAATACAATTGCTGG
>NZ_JAWOWF010000091.1:0-4952 GCF_033340295.1 Vibrio sp. 1401 | reverse complement strand
ACCCACCTCCGCAGCCATTTATTGGTGTGGTCTACAGAGGATTAAGTCTTTTTAGAGGGGAAAATCCCTAGAACCCCCATGTCGCTGGCAAGGAACGCCACGGCGAGTCAATCGCCCACTCAAACAAACGGTTACGAACGCCACCAACCCGACCAGACGCTGCTCTACCAGCTGGTTGAGCAGCACTACCCAGCCTTCAAAGCCTCACTCGAAGCCCAAGGTCAACACCTGCCTCGCTACATCCAACAAGAATTCAACGACCTCCTCCAATGTGGCCGTCTGGAGTATGGTTTCATGCGGGTTCGCTGCGAGGATTGTCATCACGAGCGTCTGGTCGCCTTCAGCTGTAAACGACGCGGCTTTTGCCCTAGCTGCGGTGCCCGCCGGATGGCCGAGAGTGCGGCGCTGCTGATAGACGAAGTCTTCCCCAAGGAGCCCATTCGCCAGTGGGTGCTCAGCTTTCCTTTCCAGCTACGCTTTTTGCTGGCTCGCCATCCCCAGCTGATGGGCCAGGTCTTGAGTATCGTCTATCGTACACTCTCAACTCATCTGATCAAAAAAGCCGGTTACACCAAAGCCTCTGCACAAACTGGCTCAGTGACTCTTATCCAACGCTTTGGCTCCGCGCTAAATCTCAATGTCCACTACCACATGCTGTTTCTCGATGGTGTCTATGCCGAAGATGACTATGGCAAGCAACGCTTCCATCGTGTCAAGGCACCCACTTACGATGAGCTGAATACGCTCGCTCACACCCTCAGCCATCGCATCGCTCGCTGCATGGAAAAGCGTGGGATTTTGGAGCGTGATGCCGAGAATACGTGGTTGACACTGGAAGAGGGCGAAGACGATACGCTGACTCAATTACATGGTGCTTCGGTTACGTATCGCATTGCCGTCGGCCCCCAGCAAGGGCGCAAAGTCTTCACCCTGCAAACCTTGCCAGGGCGTGAGGATAAAGCCGACTCAAGCAGTCGAGTAGCCAACCATGCTGGTTTCTCGCTACACGCCGGTGTGATGGCCGAAGCGCATCAGCGGGATAAGCTTGAGCGCTTGTGTCGCTACATTAGTCGGCCAGCGGTTTCAGAAAAACGTCTGGCATTAACCGCCAATGGGCAGGTGCGTTACGAGCTCAAAACTCCGTACCGCAATGGCACCACCCATGTGATCTTCGAGCCGCTGGACTTCATCGCCAAACTCGCTGCGTTGGTACCTAAGCCGCGAGTCAACCTCACACGCTTCCACGGCGTCTTTGCACCGAACAGCAAACACCGAGTTCAAGTAACACCCGCCAAGCGGGGCAAGAAGCCCGACAAATCGGAAGGTCTCGATACTAACTGGCGTGACAAGAGTCCTGCAGAGCGCCACCGCGCCATGACCTGGATGCAACGCCTCAAGCGAGTCTTCAATATTGATATTGAAGTCTGCGAACACTGCGGCGGTCACGTCAAAGTGATTGCCAGCATCGAAGATCCGAAGGTCATTGAGCAGATTCTCAAGCATCTGAAACAGAAAACAGCCAAGGCGAATGCCGCCAAGCAGCGTGAGCTGCCACCAGAACGAGCGCCGCCACTGACTCCCAGCCTGTTCGATCCATCACAGAGTCGTCTCTTTGACTGACGACCCCAAATCCAACACTGCTCAACACTGCCAACTTTTAAACGGGGCGGTGGGGCAGTTTGTATCTCTCGAGCTATCAGGCTAGAGATTTTACCGCCAAATCGAACCTTATTAGAGCGGTTTAGGCTGGACCGGCAGTTAAAATTGGGGCTTGAGCGGTAAACGAGTGAGGGAATTTCAGGTAAGATACTTCGGATGAGGAGCAAAAAGGTGGTTTATACTTCCTATACCCAAATTGCTTAATTAATGTTAAAGCTTCTCCAGCAATTCCCCTGCCTTGAGCACTTTGCTTAATCATGTAACCTACTTCGGCTATTCGCGCCTTGTGATTAATGACCTTCAATCCAATACTGCCCAGCTTTTCTCCTGATGATATGTCCTCAATACCAAATGAAAGCCAGTGATCACTTTCAAACTGCCAAGATTGAGATTTTAACTCAAACGCTGCCACAGCTTCTTGATAAGTTAGAGGCTCATACACATGCTCCATCATAATGGGGCACATTGATATTTCTATGAACAACTGTCTATCTGAACTATCAAATGGTGATAGTTTTATTCTACTACCTCTTAGCTCCACTATTTTTCCTTTGCTTTATTTGTCTATTTGTCAGAAGTCTTATCGGATGATGCTAATTTTTGTGTATGAAGGAGTAAACTAACGTCTCCAACCTGACCATGCCCAGGCACTACAGTGACTATATCTGGATAGCGTTGCAGCACTCTTTGAATAGAGTTCGACCATTCGCCTATATTTGCATCTCCAGTGTAACCTAGACTTTTATTACGGAGGCTTTTAACAAAGCAACCGCCAAATAATAGCTTTTCATTCGGTAACCAAACAACGATGTTATCTTCAGTATGGCCTGGGCCAGGATAATACACTGTCGCAATGCCGTTGAAAATTTTGAGTTCATTGCTCGATATTTCAGTATTCGAAATTTCTTTGTTATTGAGTTTAAGAAGTTGATTAGTGAGTGAAGTGGCATAAGTGTTAACTTTTAAATCATTTAAAAGTGGTAAATCACCACTCGCATCTTCATGAAAGTGAGTTACTATTGCGCTTTTTAGTACGAGACCTCTATCTTCAATCCATTCAATAAGTTGATTGGTTGCTTTGGTCGTCCAAGGAGTGTCAATCAGGTATGCCGCATCTCCATCGACTACAATTAAGCCAGACGCGCCAATAAACCCCCAAGGCTCAACATGTTTATATGAGATATGCTGATAGATATTATCGGTTAATTGTTTAACCTCCAGCGTTTTAGTGTCTGTATTGTTTGCTGCTGTTACAAAAGGAACAAAAAGAGTAATGAGCAGAATATTTTTTATCAGAAAATTCATTATTGACGACCTCTGAACGTCATTAAAAATGTGCAATTATGAGCTTGTAACGTCTATTACATTGAATCAAATTAAGTTGTTCATAGCGACTAAGTAGAGACATTTATCTTAAGTAACCTTATATGCGTTTGTAATCTTTTAATGCATTGAGACATGGAGCAAATGCTAAGAATAGCGTATCTTTTATGCTTTTGCAAGTAGTTCAAAGTTTCGGCAAGTTGAACAAGACGTTAAGGCAATTGAAGTTTCTCTTTCTGCTCGTATAGGTGTTTCCGTTCTTGATACTCAAAATGGAGAATACTGGGATTACAATGGCAATCAGCGCTTCCCGTTGACAAGTACTTTTAAAACAATAGCTTGCGCTAAATTACTATATGATGCTGAGCAAGGAAAAGTTAATCCCAATAGTACAGTCGAGATTAAGAAAGCAGATCTTGTGACCTATTCCCCTGTAATAGAAAAGCAAGTAGGGCAGGCAATCACACTCGATGATGCGTGCTTCGCAACTATGACTACAAGTGATAATACTGCGGCAAATATCATCCTAAGTGCTGTAGGTGGCTCCAAAGGCGTTACTGATTTTTTAAGACAAATTGGGGACAAAGAGACTCGTCTAGACCGTATTGAGCCTGATTTAAATGAAGGTAAGCTCGGTGATTTGAGGGATACGACAACTCCTAAGGCAATAGCCAGTACTTTGAATAAATTTTTATTTGGTTCAGCGCTATCTGAAATGAACAAAAAAAAATTAGAGTCTTGGATGGTGAACAATCAAGTCACTGGTAATTTACTACGTTCAGTATTGCCGGCGGGATGGAACATTGCGGATCGTTCAGGTGCTGGCGGATTTGGTGCTCGGAGTATTACAGCAGTTGTGTGGAGTGAGCATCAAGCCCCAATTATTGTGAGCATCTATCTAGCTCAAACACAGGCTTCAATGGCAGAGCGAAATGATGCGATTGTTAAAATTGGTCGTTCAATTTTTGACGTTTATACATCACAGTCGCGCTGATAAGGCTAACAAGGCCATCAAGTTGACGGCTTTTCCGTCGCTTGTTTTGTGGCTTAACGCTACGCTACCACAAAACAATCAACTACAAAGCCGCAACTTATGGCGGCGTTAAACATCATGAGGGAAGCGGTGATCGCCGAAGTATCGACTCAACTATCAGAGGTAGTTGGCGTCATCGAGCGCCATCTCGAACCGACGTTGCTGGCCGTACATTTGTACGGCTCCGCAGTGGATGGCGGCCTGAAGCCACACAGTGATATTGATTTGCTGGTTACGGTGACCGTAAGGCTTGATGAAACAACGCGGCGAGCTTTGATCAACGACCTTTTGGAAACTTCGGCTTCCCCTGGAGAGAGCGAGATTCTCCGCGCTGTAGAAGTCACCATTGTTGTGCACGACGACATCATTCCGTGGCGTTATCCAGCTAAGCGCGAACTGCAATTTGGAGAATGGCAGCGCAATGACATTCTTGCAGGTATCTTCGAGCCAGCCACGATCGACATTGATCTGGCTATCTTGCTGACAAAAGCAAGAGAACATAGCGTTGCCTTGGTAGGTCCAGCGGCGGAGGAACTCTTTGATCCGGTTCCTGAACAGGATCTATTTGAGGCGCTAAATGAAACCTTAACGCTATGGAACTCGCCGCCCGACTGGGCTGGCGATGAGCGAAATGTAGTGCTTACGTTGTCCCGCATTTGGTACAGCGCAGTAACCGGCAAAATCGCGCCGAAGGATGTCGCTGCCGACTGGGCAATGGAGCGCCTGCCGGCCCAGTATCAGCCCGTCATACTTGAAGCTAGACAGGCTTATCTTGGACAAGAAGAAGATCGCTTGGCCTCCCGCGCAGATCAGTTGGAAGAATTTGTTCACTACGTGAAAGGCGAGATCACCAAGGTAGTCGGGGTTCTAGGGATTTTCCCCTCTAAAAAGACATAATCCTCTGTAGACCACACCAATAAATGGCTGCGGAGGTGGT
>NZ_JAWOWF010000090.1:0-5164 GCF_033340295.1 Vibrio sp. 1401 | reverse complement strand
TTTAAAATACAAAACGCCCGATGAAGTACATCGAGCGTTTTAGTTAAAAAGTGTCAACCCATATCAGGACGGGTCAACTGCTTTTGATTAAGCGTCGACTTTGTTCAGGTGAACATCCATTTGTGGGAATGGAATCTCGATACCATTTTCATCCAATGCTTCTTTAATACCTTGCATTGCATCAAAGTATACGCCCCAGTAATCTGCAGTTTTCACCCATGGACGAACCACAAAGTTAACTGAAGAGTCTGCTAACGTAAGTACACCAATTGTGATATCTGGGTCTTTCAAGATACGTGGATCTTTCTCTAGCGTCTCACGAATCACTTTCTTGGTTAGTTTAAGGTCTGCTTTGTATGAAACACCAATCACTAGGTCGACACGTCGTGTCGCATGGCGAGAGTAGTTAGTAATGGCACCGCCGATAACTGAAGAGTTAGGCACAACAACCATTTTGTTATCTGGTGTTTTTAGAACGGTTTGGAAGATTTGAATTGCTTCAACACTACCCGCTACACCACCGATTTCTACGTAGTCGCCTGATTTGAATGGACGGAACGCAACAATAAGTACGCCTGCTGCAAAGTTTGATAGCGAACCTTGTAGTGCAAGACCAACAGCAAGACCTGCCGCACCAATCACAGCAACAACAGAAGCGGTTTGAACTCCTAATCGACCAAGAGCCGCGATTAGCACGATTACAAATAGCAAGTAACGAACAAGACCGTGAATAAATTCAACGACGGCCTTATCCATGTTTTTCTTTTCTAGTACTTTAGAAACACTACCAGCGACTGCCTTAACGATAAGATTACCGATAAACAGAATAAGCAGCGCAGAGATAATGTTCACACCGTACTGAACCAGTAGATCTGAATTGTTTGTCAACCAAGTTTCAGCCTGAGTTAGACCATCCGTTAAAGTGGTATCGATACCCACCGATTCACCTGCCATAATTCTTATCCTCAAAAATAAAGAGATATAAATCCAATTGCCGTTAATTTATGAACCTTGTTTTTTAAAGGCTCTTTTCTAAAACAACATCCCTATTGCTCCACTGAACAGTGTCAGATTTTTGGCACAATATCCCAACTCTGACTTTTTTCAAAGTCAGAGTTTCGCAAAGATATGCAAAACAAGACTTTATCAGAGCTTTCTGACACTGACTTGTTACAGGTTACGCAATGCACTCTGATTTCGCCACTCTTAAGACTGATATTCCCATGTTTTCTTTAAAAAAACGTTAAAGGTGAGATATCTCACTAGCAAATACAATCTAACGCATAAAAATATCGGGAGAAAGCAGCAGGGAAGAAAGTGATAGACATAAAAAAACCCGCTCAAAGAGCGGGTTTTTAAGTAACTTAATCAGTAACGATTATAGTACGTCAACTGCGTTAAGGTCAGCAAATGCTTGCTCTAGACGAGTAACCATTGAAGCTTGGCCTGCACGTAGCCATACGCGTGGATCGTAGTACTTCTTGTTTGGTGCATCTTCACCAGTTGGGTTACCGATCTGACCTTGTAGGTAATCGTGGTTTTCAGCTTCGAACTTACGGATACCATCCCAAGTAGCCCACTGTGTATCAGTATCGATGTTCATTTTGATTACACCGTAGCCGATAGATTCACGGATTTCTTCTAGAGAAGAACCTGAACCGCCGTGGAATACGAAGTTTAGAGAGTTCGCTGGAAGACCGAATTTCTCAGAAACGTGCGCTTGAGAATCACGTAGGATAGTTGGAGTTAGTACAACGTTACCTGGCTTGTATACGCCGTGTACGTTACCGAAAGATGCTGCGATAGTGAAACGGTGGCTGATTGCGCTTAGTTTCTCGTATGCGTATGCAACGTCTTCTGGAGAAGTGTATAGCTCAGACGCATCCATATCAGAGTTGTCAACGCCGTCTTCTTCACCACCAGTACAACCTAGTTCGATTTCTAGAGTCATGTTCATTTTAGCCATGCGCTCAAGGTACTTAGCAGAAATTTCGATGTTCTCTTCTAGAGACTCTTCAGAAAGGTCGATCATGTGAGAAGAGAATAGTGGCTTACCAGTTTGCGCGAAGTACTCTTCACCAGCGTCTAGTAGACCGTCGATCCAAGGAAGTAGTTTCTTAGCTGCGTGGTCAGTGTGTAGGATTACTGGAACACCGTAAGCTTCAGCTACAGCGTGAACGTATTTCGCACCAGCAACAGCACCTAGGATTTGAGCTTCTTGACCTTCAAGTTTTAGACCTTTACCAGCAAAGAAAGCAGCGCCACCGTTAGAGAACTGAACGATAACTGGAGCTTTAACTTTTGCAGCTGCTTCAAGTACTGCGTTTACAGAGTCAGTACCCACACAGTTTACTGCTGGAAGTGCAAAGCTGTTTTCTTTTGCAACTTCAAATACTTTCTGAACGTCATCGCCAGAGATAACACCTGGTTTTACGAAGTCGAAGATCTTAGACATGGATGTAATCCTATTTATCTGTCGTTTTTAAACAAAACTTGTTAAGTTGAAAATCTTGCAAACGTTTGCTCACAACTGAGGCTATTCTAGCAGAGTTCCTCACACGTTGCAGCAAACAAGAAAGCGGGAGAATCACTCCCCCGCTTTGCTTTAATTACTTAGCGCGTGCTTCTAGCATTTCTACTGCTGGAAGAACTTTACCTTCTACGAACTCAAGGAAAGCGCCGCCGCCAGTAGAGATGTAAGATACATCCGCTTTGATACCGAACTTGTCGATAGCCGCTAGCGTGTCACCACCACCAGCAACAGAGAAGCCTTCAGAAGCTGCGATAGCTTCAGAGATACCTTTAGTACCTGCTTCGAAGTTCTTGAATTCGAATACGCCTACTGGACCATTCCATAGGATAGTCTTAGCGTTTTTAAGGATTTCAGCTAGTTCAGCAGTTGAATCTGGACCAAGGTCGAAGATCATGTCGTCGTCTTGTACTTCAGAAACGTGCTTGATTTCAGCTTCTGCGTTCTCGTCAAATGCTTTCGCACATGCAACGTCAGTTGCTACTGGAATTGCACACTCGTCCATTAGCTTCTTAGCTGTTTCAACTAGGTCTGCTTCGTATAGAGACTTACCAACGTTGTGGCCAGCAGCTGCGATGAATGTGTTAGCAATACCACCACCAACAACGAGTTGGTCAGCGATTTTAGATAGAGACTCAAGAACAGTTAGCTTAGTAGAAACTTTTGAACCACCTACGATAGCAACCATTGGACGAGCTGGCTTGTCCATTGCTTTGCCTAGCGCTTCTAGTTCGTTTGCTAGTAGAGGGCCAGCACATGCTACGTCTGCGTGCATGCCAACGCCGTGAGTAGATGCTTGAGCACGGTGAGCCGTACCGAATGCGTCCATTACGAATACGTCACATAGTGCTGCATATTTCTTAGATAGCTCTTCGTCGTTTTTCTTTTCGCCTTTGTTGAAGCGAACGTTTTCAAGAACAACAAGTTCACCCGCATTTAGCTCTAGGCCATCTAGGTAGTCTTTTGCTAGCTTCACTTCGCAATCTAGTGCGTCGTTTAGGTAGTTAACAACTGGTTGTAGAGAGAACTCTTCAGCGTATTCACCTTCAGTTGGGCGACCTAGGTGAGACGTAACCATTACTTTAGCGCCTGCTTCTAGGCAGTGCTTAATAGTTGGAAGAGATGCGATGATACGTGCATCCGAAGTTACTTTACCGTCTTTTACTGGCACGTTTAGGTCAGCACGGATAAATACACGTTTACCTGCAAGATCCAGGTCAGTCATCTTGATTACAGACATGATGTGTCCTCTCAAATATTTAATAATTAAAGTTTTTGAAAACTCGGCAACCCTGCCAAGCCTGTTAATTCTTCAAACTGGTTATAGATATGGAGATATTATGGATTTATTTCAAGGCTTGAAATAAAAATTCTCCATCACTTCTTCGTCATTACTGTTCCACTTGCGAAGAAGCTTGCATTGCTAAGGCAGTATCCAGCATCCGGTTAGCAAAGCCCCATTCGTTGTCGCACCAAACGAGCATTTTTACGAGTTGCCCGTTACTCACTCTAGTCTGGCTTCCATCCACAATCGCACTATGGGGGTCGTGGTTAAAGTCGATGGAAACGAGTGGCGATTCAGTATAGTCAACAATGTTACGTAATGTACACTGAGATGCGTTAACAATGGTTTGATTTACGTCATTAACTTTCACATTTGTACTAATTGTGACACTTAAATCCATTGCAGTGACGTTAACCGTTGGAACACGAACAGAAATTGCTTCGAATTTGTTGGAAAATTTCGGGAAGATTCTTTCAATCCCCTTATGCAACTTAGTGTCCACCGGAATAATAGATTGGCTTGCAGCGCGGGTACGGCGTAAGTCGTTATGATACGCATCGATTACTTGTTGATCGTTCATGGACGAATGAATTGTCGTAATGGTGCCAGACTCTATGCCGAAGGCTTCGTCTAATACTTTAATGATGGGAACGATACAGTTGGTGGTGCAAGAGCCATTGGAGACAACACGGTGCTCGTCTTTCAGAGTTTCGTGGTTCACGCCATAGATAATCGTATTATCTAGGTCGTTTGCGCCCGGGTGCGAAAACAGTACTTTCTTCGCGCCAGCTTCTATATGCGCTTGCCCATCCGCTTGCGAACCAAATACGCCAGTGCAATCCAAGACGATATCAACTTCTAAATCACGCCAAGGAAGTAATTCGATTTCGGAGAGGTGGAGAATGCGAATGGAATCATATTCACCGCTGTCATGATGAACATGCAAATGTTCTTGGTCATGGGAAATTTTTTTACCAAAGCGACCATGACTGGTGTCATATTGCAGTAGGTGTGCCATCGCCTCTGGCTGTGCTAGTTCGTTTACCGCCACAACCTTGATCTGCTGGTGTTTTCCGCTTTCATACACCGCTCGCAGAACATTACGACCTATACGTCCAAATCCATTGATCGCAACCTTTAGCATTTATCCTTCGCCCTACCAAAAATTTCGTGTCACAGATACTACCTGATCAGGCTGACAAACGCACCTGTTGAATCAAAGTAAAGCAGGATTAAAAAAGGTCGAGACTATGCTCGACCTTATTACAACGATTGTGCCGTCCTAAATAAGGTTGACACTTTCTACCCCCAAAATTGGAGAGTGTTATGAAATCAACAACTAAAAGAAC